>DROE01000185.1 GCA_011322005.1 Devosia sp. | reverse complement strand
TTTTTGACATAGGCGTGTATCTGGCCGTGGTGGGAACAATTTCGGCGGTTGCTCTGGCGCTGGAAGAAGACGAGGAAGGCAAATGACCGAATATTTGATGGCTCCGTTTGTCGGGGCGTTTTTTACCGCCGCCATTTACCTGATATTGTCACGCTCGGTCATTCGCATGTTGTTGGGGATTGCCGTTCTGGGGAACGGAGTCAATCTGTTAATATTTATCATGGGACGGGTTTCACCTGAAGTGCCTCCCATTGTTCCCGCAGGGGCGCTCAGACCTTCGGAACTCGCTGCTAATCCTTTGCCGCAGGCTTTGATTCTGACGGCAATTGTGATCGGCTTTGCACTGTTCACCTTTCTGCTTGTTCTGGGTTATCGCGCCTATCAGGAGCTTGATGCAGACGACACAGACAATATGCGCCTCGCGGAGCCGAAAAATGCCCCGCGCCCGCCGATGAGTTATTAGGGCAGGCCGACAATGGAAACTTCACACAACGGACCGGATGCGGTGAGCGAACTGCCCGCTGCCATGCTCCAGACAGCCACCGCTGCGGGCGATTGGAGGCTCATCCTGCCGGTCGTCATTGCCCTGATGGCTGGAGCGTTGCTGCTTGTGCTCCGCCACTCCAGAGGTTCCCAGTCGGGCTTTGCAATTCTGGCGGTGGTGGCCATCATTGTCGTGGAAATTGATCTTTTCTGGAAAGTGCTGGAAACCGGCCCTCTGGCCATGACCATGGGAAACTGGCTTCCCCCCTTCGGCATCAGTTTTGCGGCCGATCTTATGGGGGCGGGCTTTGCCCTGGCGGCCTCTGTGGTTACGCTTGTCGTTCTTGTTTTCTTTCAGGCCGAGATCGTTCCTCGCGAACAACGCCACGGATTTTATCCGCTGGTGCTGCTTCTGCTGGCCGGTGTCACCGGGGCGTTTTTGACCGGAGACCTTTTCAACCTTTATGTCTGGTTTGAAGTGATGCTGATTGCATCCTTTGGCCTGATGATAATCGGGGGGCGCAAAATCCAGTTGGATGGCGCGGTGAAATACGGCTTCCTGAATTTTCTGGCTACCACTTTTTTTCTCGTCGGCCTGGGCTATCTCTACGGGCTTCTGGGCACGCTGAACATGGCCGATATTTCTCTGGTGGCCCCCGAGGCCGATAAAAGAGCCATGACCGGAATTGCCGCCCTGTTTCTTCTGGCATTCGGCATGAAGGCTGCGGCGTTTCCGGTAAACGCCTGGCTTCCTGCTTCCTATCACACGCCTGATGCTGCGGTATCCGCATTGTTCGCGGGCTTGCTCACCAAGGTCGGAGTTTATGCGCTGTTGCGGATCATGATCGCCCTCTTGCCCGCTTCGCGCGATGTTCTTGATCCCGTATTGACGGCAATCGCCGTTTCCACACTTCTTGTTGCGCCTCTGGGTGCACTCGCCCAGACAAACCTGCGCCGTGCATTGGGCTTTATCGTAATCGGTGGCATCGGTGCGGTGTTTGCCGGCATGGCCCTGCCCACGGTTGTGGGTGTTGCCGGTGCGATTTTTTATGCCTTTCATTCCATTTTGACCATGTCAGCTCTGTACCTTGTGTCCGGACTGGTCGAGCGTGTAACCCAGGCCACCGACACCAGACAGATGGGCGGCGTTTACGCTGCCAGTTCCCCGATTTCTATCATGTTTCTGATACTGATTTTTGGCGCGGCCGGACTGCCTCCCTTCCTAGGGTTCTGGCCAAAGCTTCTTCTCGCCCAAGGAGCCATTGAAAACGCGGACTGGCTGCTGTTGTTTGCGGTTCTGGCCAACTCTATCCTTACCTCGATTGCCGGAACACGGCTTTGGGCACATATATTCTGGAGACAGGGCCGGGAGGGCGCGCGGTCCGAACACAAGAATGATCGCCTGCGCAGTTTGACCCCCCTGGAAAAGTGGGCGGCGCAGGGTTCCGCGATTGCTTTGGTTGGCGTTATCGTACTGGCGGGGCTGTTTCCCAATCTTGTGTTCACCAGCGCCGGGATTTCAGCACAGGATCTGATCAACACCCAGCGTTATGTCGACGCGGTCGGAATTGAGGTAACCCCATGAACTTTGCAGCCCTCACCGTGGTGTTGGCCCTTGTCTGGGCAGCAATTTCCGGGAATTTTTCGGTTCTCAACCTGCTTCTTGGGGCGACCATAAGCGTTTCTGCCCTCTGGCTGGTGCGCGAACGGGTGACGACGCCGGTATATTTGAAGAAAATCCGCCGGGCGCTGGCTCTTGCCCTGCTGTTCTTCTACGAGTTGGCACACAGCGCAATCCGGGTTGCGCTTCTGATAATGTCGCCCAACCTCAGGGATAGACTTGAACCAGGCATCATCGCTTTTCCCCTGACAGCAAAAAGCGATGTCGAAATCACCCTCCTGGCCAATCTCATCACCCTGACACCGGGAACCCTGAGCGTTGATGTTTCCGCTGACCGTAAATTCATATTCGTCCACGCCATTGAAGTGCCCGACAAAAAGGCGCTCATTCGTGATATCGCCGCCGGGTTTGAAATCAAAATCATCGAGGTGTTCGAATGAGCGGAACAGAATTTCTCAGCCTGTCTGTAACTATCGCTCTGGGAGTGCTCAGTCTGGCTTTTGTGCTCACCATCGTTCGCATTGTACGCGGTCCCAGCCTTCCGGACCGGATATTGGGGCTTGATATGCTGGTATCCATCGGTATCGGATATATCTGTGTCATTGCCATAAAAACCAGCTTCTTCCTGTACCTGGATGTTGCCATTTCCTTGGGGCTGGTGGGTTTTCTGGCAACTGTGGCTTTTGCCCGCTATGTGCTCCACCGGGGCGCTCAGTCTGAAAACAATGCGGGTAAATTGAAGGAGAGCCGAAATGGTTGAGCAGGTCGCGGCATACTTTGCTGGCATATTGTTGTTGATCGGTGCCTTGTTTTCACTGCTGGCGGCTGTTGGAATTTTGCGACTGCCGGATCTTTATACGCGCATGCACGCCGCCTCCAAAGCAGGGACCATGGGGTCCGGGCTGATGTTGATTGCCATTGCCGTAATTGCCTTTGACGGCCCGGTTATCCTTCGTGCTCTGGTCGGAGTGGTGTTTTTGCTTCTTACAACACCGGTTTCAGCTCATTTGCTCGCTCGGGCTGCCTATATGGTAGGCTACACTCCCAGTGTAGGCATGAAGTTTAACGACCTGAAAAAGCACAAAGCGCGGTAAATTGTCGATGGTGGTCAACTTGTCGCGGTTAAATAGCGTGACAATATAGTATTGATTTGTGCGTAGGGTTTCCCTATTCTAATTGCCGCCTCACTTTGTGAACTGCGTGAGGCCAAAAAAAACAAGGACAAATTGATGAACGATCAGCCAAATACAACAGCCGCAAATGAAGTGGATCTGGTTGAACTGAGTGCCGAAATTGTTTGCGCTTACGTGGGACATAATGCGTTGAGCCCCCACGATGTAACCAAATTTGTTGGTGAAATTCACAGCACCCTCAAGGCCCTCAGGAACAGTGAAACTAATCCCCCTGAACTCGAGCTCAAGCCTGCCGTTCCGGTAAAAAAATCGGTCTCAGCCGACTATATTGTCTGTCTGGAAGATGGCAAAAAGTTCAAGTCGCTCAAACGTCACCTGCGTACTCACTACGATCTTTCTCCCGAGGAATATCGGGAAAAATGGGGTCTTCCTGCCGACTACCCCATGGTTGCTCCGAACTATTCGGTCATCCGGTCGCAGTTGGCCAAAGCAAATGGCCTTGGTCGTAAAGTCGGCTAACCCGAATTAATTTGCAGTTTGCAGACGGCCACCGCTTTTGTCAGGGGTGGCCGTTTTTGTCAGGGATGAAGGGGGGCCAAATACATGGTGGTCATCCCGCTGTTTGCGACCCTCACCCCGGGACAACCCGGCAGCAACTCAGGGTCTGTTTGGATATGAAGCAGCCAAAATCAGGTTACAGGCCTTTGGCTCATCGCGCTTGCTGAAGCAGATAACCGGGGTCGTCTTACATTGGAGCGAACCAGAGCCGGGAAATCAGGTGCAAAATTTATCCCCGTGGTCTTTGTCGCAGTTTAGGAATATAGTCCTATGTTGCGAAGAGGGGTACAAATGGAACATCAAGTTAGCCAGCGAACGACCACCCAGACTGATCAAGTCGATCGCTCCAGAGTCGGAAGGGGTGCTTTGTCTGCCGATCAGTTTGGTGACAAAGAAGCCTTGGTACTCGCATGCATGGTCGCTCGGTCTCATGGTGTGACGGTAAAGGAATTGTTCACTCACTCACGCTCCCGGGCGCCGATTGCAGCAACGCGCCAGCTTGCAATGTACCTGATGCATGTCCTGCTGAGCCGTTCGCTGACCGAAGTGGGCAGATTCTTCGGCAGAGACCGTACCACAGTTGCCTACGCCTGCCGCGTGGTCGAAGACATGCGGGACATGCCGGAATTCGACACGGAAACCTCCATTCTTGAAGACGATATCAGGTTGGCTGTCTCCAGTGCGGCACGCATGGAACTTTGCCTTGCCCAGGAGGATGGCGATGTCTGAGCGCCGGGCTGCGAAATTTGTAAAAGCCCTGCTGGCGGGTTCTGTTGCGCAAAAAGAGGCTTCCGGCCTGTTCCGCATCAGGGGGCAGACTCGGGGTCCAAGCCTTGATGCAAACGCGGTTCAACTCTTGTTGTCAGATGGCGTAATTTGCTCCACGGGAGACGTTTTGCGGGCGTCGCCACTGGCCAGGAACTGGTTGCGCAGAAAGATTTCTGATTCTGGAGATCCCGCTTCTCAACATCGCCATGTTGTCCGCCAGAATGAAGGGCTGACTGTAAATCTCAATGAAAGCCCCCTTGCCCGGCTCGCATCTGCTTCTTCAAAACAGCGGGCTTTCTTGCAACCTCACCATGTGCAGGCAGGAGAAAGAGTGCGACAGATTGTGGAACGTGCACGGATGATGGAACGCACCACAATGTCATACGACCTGGACCGCCTGCCGGGAAAAGGGCATGACAGATTCGCGGCCAGGGACCTCAATGACGTAGCGATTGATGCCCGCAATGAGCTGCACAAAATCCTGGCAACATTACCTGCGGATTGCGCGGGAGTGGTGATGGATGTTTGCGGTTTTCTCAAGGGGCTGCAACTGGTTGAAAGGGAGAGAAGCTGGCCCCGCAGAAGCGCGAAGCTGGTGTTGAGGGTCGGGCTGGATCAACTGGCACGGCACTTCGGGTACGCTCAGGTGGCCACCGGCAGTTCTTCAAACCGGATACATGGCTGGCTGGAAGATGGATCGCGCCCGGTCAGGTTCGAATAGCTTGTGTCAGGCGTAAGCGCCTGCTGCGTTTCAGATTGCGCAACGCGCTTCATGCTGGATGCGCTCCACCATCGCAACCAGGCCGTTGGAACGTTGGCTGGTCAGGTGCTCCCTAAGCCCCAGCGCATCCAGTTTCTCTATCGCATCGATATTTGCTATCTGCGCAGCACTTTTGCCGGAAAACAGCGCGATAAGAACTGCAACCAGCCCCCTGACAATCATTGCATCGGAATCGCCTCGCAAACACAGGATCTTCTGCGTGCCATCATTTTTTGTTTCTGTGACAAGCCAGACTTGCGATGCACAGCCATGCACCTTGTTGGTTGCGCACTTTTCCGATTCGCTGAGGGGGGGCAGGCTTGCTCCAAGCTCGATAACATAGCGGTAGCGGTCTTCCCAATCGTCCAGAAAGCCAATATTCTCAGCGATTTCGTCAAACGTGGTGCACATGGCACTCGTCTAACCCGGCTCGCACACCTTCGCCAACACCAAAATACAAAAAACCGAGCCGCAGGGCGGGGCAGCGCACCTGCGGCTCTGACAGAGACCGCCTTTTGGAGTTGCGTCGGGGGAAGTGACGCGGCCTCTGAATTCTAATCCGGGCGAACAAGTCGGGGTAACGGGATGGGTGCCGCTGTTTGAGGCGTTGCCGATACATCATGCAAAACATTGTCCGCCTGGTACGGGACAGCTGAGAGGGAGTTCAGGCCGGCTGTTATGACCAGCTTGGCCCCCATGCAATCAAGAGTTGAACACTGCGCGGCGTTCACACGCTCCGAAACAATCTGTCGACTGGCAACAAAAGCCTGCCCCGATGCTTCAGCCACGCTGCGTGAAATTTCCAACTGTGGCACAAGGGCGGCATAGGCAACCGCCAGCCAGAATACTGATCTCAACAAGAACATCTGTGCAAATCCGAAATCCCAAAACTGCTCCAATGGTCGGAGTGAACGAAGAATGGTACGAAGCTTAGGGCGCGCGGATTAACCCGCCCTCCCAAAACTCGATACAATTTTATTCAAATACCGGCAGAGGTCCGCCTCGCGCTTTGGCAACGGTCTGTTTACGCTAACCTGAAAAACCCAGCCCATTTCGCCCTCCACCCCCTGAAGCTGCACTTAATGAGAGGCCCGCTTAAG
>DROE01000184.1 GCA_011322005.1 Devosia sp. | reverse complement strand
GG
Source organism: Devosia sp. (assembly GCA_011322005.1). Classification (GTDB taxonomy): domain Bacteria; phylum Pseudomonadota; class Alphaproteobacteria; order Rhizobiales; family Devosiaceae; genus DROE01. Next base: position 8,360 of record DROE01000184.1, on the reverse strand, counting down.
GAACCTTCATTGACACGAACAACGATCCGCTCTCGGTGGTCGAAACCGTTGGGAGTTTGCTTGTCAAGCTGCTGTTGATCGGCAGCGGCACCATCGCCCTCACCCTGATCCTCTATTTTGGACATCTTACCTTGCTCTCAGTTCTGTCGAGACAGCCCAGGCCGGCTTCGGCCAGGGGCTCCCACGTGGGGAAGGCGCACGTGACCGAAGGCGACGCCTGAGAAGACCTGCCCGGGTAGGCCTCTGTTGCCAGCGGCGCCGGGAGCGCGGAACGCGCAGAAAAGTGAGTGAGGACGGCGCGCCAGCCGGTGCAATCGAGGCGGCGTTTCCTCTTCCCCAGCCGGGCCCGTACGGGCCCGGCTGGTTTCTGCGTGGAAAACAGAATTTTCCTTATAGAAAAAAAATTTTTTCCATAAGGAAAATAAAATTTCCTATAAGGAAACTGGGCGTTCCCTATGAGGGATCATGCAGCAGGTACTGGAAGGCGAGAAAAAGGCAGCAAAACACGATGATCATGGGTGTGGTTGCTATTTGTCAGTAGATTGACAGCGAGTCTCCGGCCTCCGGCCAGATTGTTTGACGCCAAAAAAGCAGTACTCTATACTGGTTTCAGTCACTTGTACATACACTATGTCTAGATGCGCCTTTCCGTACACATCGGTGTTATGCGATGTTATGCGGTGTTATGCACTTGTTGTTCACGACTACAGAACGGGACACATTCGAGATGAATAATTTCCGCCAAAAAGCCGATCTCATTTGGAACCTAGCCAATATCCTGCGGCATGACTACAAACCGCACGAATATGCCGACGTTATCCTGCCGCTGGTCGTCCTGCGCCGCCTGGATCAGGCGATGGAACCCACCCGCAAAGCCGTGCGCCAGGCTTACGAGACCTACAAAGGCAAACTGGAAAACCTGGATTCGGTGCTCACCGCCAAGGCTGGCGGCTCGCTGATCTACAACTATTCCGAATTCGACTGGCAGAAACTGCTGGACGCCCCCGGCGACCTGCAGCAGAACTTTATCACCTACCTGAACGGCTTCAGCCCGGAAGTGTTGGACATCATCGAAAAATTCGACTTCCGCCGCCAGGTGGCCCGCCTGCAATCCGCCAACCTGCTCTATCCTCTGCTCAAAGAGTTCGAGCAGGTCGATTTGCACCCCGATCGGGTAGACAACATCGAGATGGGGTACATTTTCGAAGAACTCATCCGCCGCTTCAGTGAGCAGTACAACGAGACCGCCGGCGAGCACTTCACCCCGCGCGAAGTAATTGAACTGATGGTGGATCTCCTGCTCAGCGAGAACCCGGAAGCCTTTCTCGGTCCCGACAAAATCGTCGAAATCTACGACCCGGCCTGCGGCACCGGCGGGATGCTCTCGGAAGGCAAAAAGGGCGTCACCCGCAACCACGGGCAGGACCCATCCAAGGTCTTCCTCTTCGGACAGGAGATCAACCCCACCTCCTACGCCGTGGCCAAGGCCGACCTGTTGCTCAAGGGCGAAGACCCGCGCCGCCTGGCCTTCGGCAACAGTTTCACCGAAGACGGACACAAGGGCAAGCGCTTCCGCCTGATGCTCTCCAACCCGCCCTTTGGTGTGGAGTGGAAGAAGTACGAGTACATCATCAAGAACGAGCACGAGACGCTGGGGCATGAAGGCCGCTTTGGCGCCGGTCTGCCGCGCATCACCGATGGCTCGTTCCTCTTCCTCCAGCATATGCTCGCCAAGCGCTTTGGAGACGAAGTGGGCAGCCGCATCGCCATCATCTTCAACGGCTCTCCCCTCTTCACCGGCGACGCCGGCAGCGGCGAGAGCGAAATCCGCCGCTGGATCATCGAAAACGACTGGCTGGAAGGCATCGTCGCCCTGCCGGAGCAGTTGTTCTACAACACCGGCATCGCCACCTATATCTGGATCGTGACCAACCGCAAAAGCGCCCGACGCAAGGGCAAAGTGCAATTGATCAACGCCGCCGACTTCTGGGAACCGATGACCCCGCGCAGCCTGGGCAATAAGCGGCGCTTCATCGCGTCCCACCACCGGGAGCGCATCGTCGAACTGTACAAGGCGATGGAAGAAAACGAGCACTGCCGCATCTTCGACAACGCCGACTTCGGCTACCGCCGCGTGCGCATCGAGCGCCCCCTGCGGCTGAACTTTCACGCCACGCCAGAGCGCATCGAGCGGCTGTGGGAACAAAAGGCCTTCCAGAACCTGCCCAAGACGCGCAAGAAGGACCCCGAAGCGATAGAAACCGCCCGCCGGGAAGGCGAGCGCCAGCAGCAGGCCATTCTCAAGGCGATGCGCACCCTGCCCAACCAGATGAGCAAAGACCCGGCGGAATATCAGGCGTGGTTGGACGCGGCTTTGAAAAAACTGGATTTCAAGGTGTCCGCCACCCTGCGCAAAGCCATTCTCAACGCTTTGACTGAGCGGGACGAGACCGCCCAGCCCGTGCCCGGCAAGAAGGGCGGTTACGAACCGGACACCGACCTGCGCGATTACGAGAACGTGCCTTTGCAGTATGCTCCTTCGATTTACGATGAAGATGTGCCGCTCAAGGAGAACGTGGTCGCCTACTTCGAGCGTGAAGTGAAGCCCTACGTGCCCGATGCCTGGATTGATGAAAATTTCCGTGACGAGCAAGACGGACAGGTGGGCAAGGTGGGCTACGAAATCAACTTCAACCGCTATTTTTACAAATACACCCCGCCGCCCCACCCCGAAGAACTGGCGCGCCAGATTGCCGAAAAGGAACGCCAAATCGCTCAACTGCTGGAAGAATGGCTATGAAGCGCAGGTATCAACCTTACCCGGATTATATAGACAGCGGCGTGGAATGGCTGGGACAAATCCCGGCGCATTGGGATGTGCGGCGGTTGAAGTTTGTGGCAGGTATTAATCCGTCAAGGAGCGAAGTTGCATACCTACCCGGTGATGTAGAAGTATCATTTCTGCCGATGGAACGGGTTGGTTACGGCTCATTGGATTTGGAACTGCGAAAACCGTTAGCAGAAGTCAAACAAGGTTTCACCTATTTTCGGGATGGAGATGTTCTCGTTGCCAAAATCACACCCAGTTTTGAAAATGGCAAGGGTGCTTTGGCGTTTGGTCTTGAAAATGGAATTGGTTTTGGCACTACCGAACTACACGTTATTCGAGCAACCCAAGAGATAGATCGTCAATTCTTGTTCTACCTGACTTTTTCGCATCAATTTCGGGGAATGGGAGAAACGCAAATGTTTGGGACAGCCGGGCAGAAGCGTGTTCCCGATTCGTTTATCAACAATTTCCCAACACCTTTGCCCCCCCTCCCTGAACAGCGCGCCATCGCCGCCTTCCTCGACCGCGAGACGGCCCGCATCGACGCCCTGATCGCTCGCAAGCGCGAGTTGATTGACCTGCTGCGCCGCCAGCGCACGGCCCTCATCAGCCACGCCGTCACCAAAGGGCTGGACCCCTCCGCCCCGCTCAAGGACAGCGGCGTCGAGTGGCTGGGGAAGATTCCGGCGCATTGGGATGTATTGAAACTCAAGTGGCTGAGCAAGAAGATTGGCAGCGGCAAAACACCCAAAGGGGGGGCAAGCAATTACGTCTCATCAGGCGTCATTTTCCTGCGGAGCCAGAATGTTCATTTTTCTGGTTTGCGTTTGGATGATGTAGTCTACATCCCTCCTGAGATTGACAGAGATATGGCTTCTTCCCGTGTTCATAGCCTTGATGTTTTGTTGAATATCACAGGGGCATCATTAGGTCGCTGTTCTCTGGTGCCAGAGAATTTTCCACCAGCAAACGTCAACCAGCATGTATGCATCATTCGTCCTTACTCGGATAGACTGATGCCAAAGTTGCTTAACTACGCTCTAATGTCCGATTACATGCAGTTTCAAATATTCGCCAACGAAGATGGAATTTCACGGGAAGGGTTAAACTTTCGTGCAATTGGAAATATGATTGTAGCTGTTCCTCCCCTCGCCGAACAGCGTGCCATCTCTGAATACCTCGACCGCGAGACCGCCCGCATTGACCGGCTGATTGGCGAAATTGAAGAGAGCATCGCATTATTGCAGCGCCAGCGCACCGCGCTCATCTCGGCGGCGGTCACTGGCAAGATTGATGTGCGAGAGCAGGTGTAGCCTATGTCACGCCTCGACGACCTGATTGACCTGATTCAGACCACCAACGAAGTCTATTTCATCACCGCGCCCGGCCGCGTGCGTACGGCTTTCATCCTGGTGGATGACATCATCGAACTGGCATTGAAAACCTTTTTGCAAGAAAAGGCGCTGGAACAGCGCGAGCAGTGTCAGCAAGCCCTTAAAACCGCCGGGTTGGTGACATCCAGCGGCCATCGGTCTGCGCTGCGACGTTATTTTACTGAAGAAATCAACCGCCGCTCACTTGGCCAATCCTTGGGGGTAAGCAAGGACCGACGGCGGTCACGCCTGTTGACACGAATTCTGAGAAAATATCCACTTATCCAACACTGGAGTGTAAACCAGCCGGATAACTTTCGGAATTACTACCAGGTTGTAGAAGAAGTCAAGCAATTTTTCCCCTCTGGAGACATCGCTCATTCGTTGCTGGGCGATGCCTTTGATCGCCATAAACTACGAAACAAGTTTTACCACGACCACCAGCAAAGCGGCCTGACCATTGATGACGACAAATGTCTGCGCGCCCTGTGTGGAATGTTTGACTTGATGGAGCACCTTTTCCCGCATTGGCTGGCACACGTGCAGACCTATGACACAGTCCGTTGTCAGATCGGTGTGCTTCGATTGAAAAAGGCGGCTTTAAGCGGGCGCCAAGAAGTTGTGGATCCATATAACGATGCCCTTAACCAACTGAAGCGAGACCACCGATACGACCGAGAGCGCCGCTCAGTAGAGCACAGTTTGGTGCATACCGTGAGCGACCGCTTTTTTCGCGCTTTACGGGAGCAATTTGAGAACAAGATTGCCGAACTACAATACCGCATCAACCAAATTGACAGTATGAAACGTCCTCAACAGCGCCATCGGGACGAACGCGCCGATAAGCAACGTTTGGTGAATATCTTGCAGCAGCAACTGGATGAAATCAACGCCCTTTTGGGCACGCCTTAACGGGATGAACGATGGACACATCCGAACGAGCCTTCGAAACCCATATTGTCGAACACCTGACGGGCATCCACGGCTACCGCCAGCGGGAGAGCAAGCCGCATTACGACCGCGCCCTGGCGTTGGACTGGGACCTGGCGCTGGACTTCATCACCGCCACCCAGCCCGACACCTGGCAAGACCTGCGAAAACAGCACGGCAGCCAGACGGTGGAGAAATTCAAACGCCGCCTGGTGCGCGAAATCCAGCGCCGCGGCACGCTGGATGTCCTGCGCCGCGGCGTCAAGGATTCCGGATGCTACTTCCAACTGGCCTACTTCAAACCGGCCACCACCCTCAACCCGGAACACCTGGAACTCTACGGCAAGAACATTTTCTCCGTCATCCGCCAGTGTTACTACAGTCAAGTAAAGTCCAATAACTCGATTGACCTGGTTCTTTTCCTCAACGGCCTGCCTATCTTCACGGTGGAACTAAAAGAAAAACTTAAGGGGAAGGCGGTGGAAGATGCCAAGAAGCAGTACCAGAACGACCGCCCGCCCAAGAACGAACCGCTCTTACAGTTTGGCCGCTGTCTGGCCCATTTCGCCGTGGATGATGATGAAGTCTGGATGACCACCAAACTGGCAGGCAAGCGCACCCGCTTTTTGCCCTTCAACCGCGGCTACAAGGGCGGCGCGGGCAACCCGCCCAACCCGGACGGCTACGCCAGCGCCTACCTGTGGGAAGATGTCTTCGCCCCCGACAGTGTGTTGGAACTGGTGGGCAGTTTCATCCATATCGAAAACGGCGACCAACCGGCCAAACTGATCTTCCCCCGCTACCACCAGCGGGACGCGGTGCGCAAACTGGTGGCCCACGCCCGCACCCACGGCCCCGGACAGCAGTACCTCATCCAGCACAGCGCCGGCAGCGGCAAGAGCAACACCATCGCCTGGACCGCGTACCGACTGGCCTCCCTGCACGACGACCAGAACCGTCGTGTCTTCGATTCGGTCATCGTCATCACCGACCGCCGCGTCCTCGACCGCCAACTGCAAAACACTGTGCGCCAGTTCGAACAGGTCCCCGGCCTGGTGCGCGTGATTGACAAAGACAGCAGCCAACTGGCCGAAGCTCTGCAAGAAGGCGCTGACATCATCGTCAGCACCCTGCAAAAATTCCCCTTCGTGCTGGACAAAGTGCAGAGCCTGCCCGGCCGCCGTTTCGCCGTCATCGTGGACGAAGCCCACTCCTCCCAGAGTGGGGAAACTGCCAAAAGCCTGAAAGAAGTCCTGCGCATCGAAAGCCTAGAAGAAGCCGAGCAACTGGAAGGCGAAGCCGAACCGCCCACTGGCGAAGATTTGGTCAACCAGAGTATAGCCGCCCGCGGCCGCCAGCCCAATTTAAGCTTCTTCGCCTTCACCGCCACCCCCAAGCAGAAGACGCTGGAACTGTTCGGCGTCCCTCAGCCGGACGGCACATTTGCCCCCTTCCACCTGTACACCATGCGCCAGGCCATCGAAGAAGGCTTCATCCTGGACGTGTTGCAAAATTACACCACCTTCAACACCTACTTCAACCTGCTCAAAACCGCCGCTGATGACCCACGCGTCGAAAAGAGCAAAGCCGTCAGCCAGCTCAAGCGCTACGTCAACATCCACCGCTTCACCATCGCCCGTAAAACCGAAGTGATGGTCGAGCATTTCTGGGAAAATGTGCGCCACAAAATTCCGAACGACAAAGGCAAGGGACAAGCCAAGGCGATGGTGGTTACCGCCAGCCGTTTGCACGCCGTGATGTACAAGAAGGCCTTTGACGCCTACCTGAAGAAGCAAGGCTACCCCATCAAGGCGCTGGTGGCCTTTTCCGGCACGGTCAGTTATCACGGGCTGGACTACACCGAAGCGCAGATGAACGGCTTCCCCGAAAGCCAGACGGCCAAACAGTTCGAGAAGCCCGAATACCGCTTCCTCATCGTAGCTGAAAAGTTCCAGACCGGCTTCGACCAGCCGCTCTTGCACACAATGTATGTGGACAAGAAACTGGCCGGGGTCCACGCCGTGCAGACCCTCAGCCGCCTGAACCGCATTCATCCGCGCAAGACCGATACGATGGTGCTAGATTTCGTCAACCGGGTGGAAGACATCCAACAGGCCTTTGCGCCCTACTACGAAGCCACTATCCTCAGCCAGGCCACCGACCCCAACAAATTGTATGACCTGCAATATGAATTGGAAGAATTCGGCCTTTACACACCGGAGCAGGTAGCCGAAATTGCCGAACTCTACTTGCGCAAAGGGGAAAAGGCCGCCAAGTTGCAACCACTGTTGCGGGCGGTGGTGGATAAGTACGAATACATCGTCGATGTGGAAGAGCGTATGCGTTTCAAGCATTGCCTGCATGCCTACATCAGCGCCTATGCCTTCTTGTCCCAGGTGATGACTTTTCGGGATGCCGAGTTGGAGCGTTTGTATCTGTTTGGCCGTCTGCTGCTGCGCGCCCTGCCTGCTGAAACCCAGCGCGAACGACTATCGGTGCGTGAACTTGTGGATCTGGAAAGTTACCGCATCCAACAGACCCATAGCGGCAAAATCAGCCTACCGCACGGCCAGGGGCAAATAGACCCGCTCTCCGACTTGGAGGCCAGCAGCCTGACGGACCCAGAAAAGGCTGCGCTTTCACAGATCATTCAGGAAATCAACGAACGCTTTGGCACGGAATTCACCGAAGCCGACCGCGTCTTTCTGGCCGAACTGAAAGCGCAGCTGGTTGCCAACGAAAGTTTGCAGGCCAGCGCCAAAACCAACCCGCCGGAAAGCGTGCGCCTGCTGCACGACGCGCTCTTTGAAGCAGTCATGCAAACCATGATTGAAAGCAATTTCGAGATGTTCAAGCGCATTAACGATGACGAATCGTTCGGTCGCGCAGTACGGGAAAAAATCTTTCAGCTGGTGTATCGAGAACTCGTAGACAGCGAAAAGGCATCTTCGTGAACGGTGTTTGAATTGAATCAGTGATAATGGTGTGCCTAACAGGGTAACTAGTATCACTGGTTGTCACTCGTTGTTGCTGACCACTTCCCCACTTTTTTGCAGGTTGCAATCCTGCCCCAAACTGGCTATACTGGATCTTGTAATCGTTTTTAGTCCCCTGCTTCCCCCTTGACCTGCAGGCCCGTAGTCGTTCCCAGCTGCCGTTCCCCCCTTTCGCCAGCGCGGCGCCCTGAAGCCAGTTTCATCCAAGCCCGAACCCGACCATGGACACGG
>DROE01000183.1 GCA_011322005.1 Devosia sp. | reverse complement strand
GAATAAGCGGCATCAGGGTTTCCGCGACAAACCGTCCGCCAAAAACCCCAAAGCGCCCGTCTTCGTCGGGGCCGTTTTTCAAACTGTTGCTTTTAATTTGCTTGCTCATCAATTTTTCGCTTTTTCCGCCGCGCGGGCGTTGTTTATGAACGCCCCCACCAGGGTCATGTCCTTTACTCCCGGCGCGCTTTCAACGCCCGAGGAAATGTCGATACCCCAGGGACCCACACGCCTGACCGCTTCAGCCACATTGTGAGGGCTAAGCCCCCCCGAAAGCATGAACTCAAATGCCGGGTCAAGCTCAAGCAGCAAATTCCAGTCAAACACCTCCCCCAACCCCCCCGGTCGGCTGGCACCCTTTGGCGGTTTGGCATCGAGCAATATCCGGTCTGCCACATCGTTGAAAGCCTTGATGTCGGACAGGTCCTCAGCGGTTGCCACCGGAAGAACCTTGATGATTTTCGTGCCCGAGAGTTTACGGACAGCCTGAACCCTTGCAACGGTTTCATTGCCATGCAACTGGATAAAGTCCGGCTTTAGCGCGCTGATTGTTTTCACCAGTCCATCACCGGGATTTACCAGCACCACCACCGTCTTCGTTTTTTTGTCTGCCCGGGCAATCATTTGCGCAATCCGCTCTGGCTCCAGGTGCCGGGGACTTTTGGTAAAATGCATGAAACCCACCATGTCGGCACCCGCCCTGATGGTCTGGCCAAGGGTTTCTTCGTCTCTGATACCGCAGATTTTGATTTTGAGGGCCGCGCGGCCCTCAGGCTCGGGCCGGTTCAAGGAATTGATGCTCACGAAGCGTCAAACAGCCGTGGCTTGGCGGAACCAGACCCCGTTTCGCTGTCCTGCCGTTGTTCCTGCTCCAGCTTCTTGGCGTGCCGCCGCCACTTTCTCTTTTCCCGGCGCTGGCGGCCTTGGGTGAACCATGTAGCCACACCACCCAGCACCACGCCTGCCAGCAGCACGGCGTAAATCACAACAAACATCGGCATTTCAATCGGTGAAATCAACGGGCTCACCGGTGAAACGGGGTCAAAGCGCACCTCGACCATCTGCCGGTTGGCCAGCGTGAAAACGACCAGCACCAAACAGAGCGGCACCAGAACCAGCCAGCCTGTAATTCGCTTCATCATGGGTATCGTCCTGCCTGCAATGCAAGTTTCTTCGACCTTCTGGCAGATATAGAGCGCTTCCAGCGCCAAAACAAAAATGCTGCGAAAACCCGGTTACTTTTCGCTAGTCTTCAAGCGAATTGCCATCGTCTGTTGCGCTCCGGCGGTTAAGCCGCTCGCGGATTTCTTTTCCGGCTTTGAACTGGGGTGCGTATTTTTCACCCACTGCCACTTTCTCACCCGTTCTGGGATTTCGCCCGATCCGGGCTGGCCGGTTCTTGGTCGAGAACGCTCCAAACCCGCGCAGTTCCACCCGGTCACCCCGGGCCAAGGCATCGCTTATTTCATCAAAGATCGCCGCAATGATATTCTCAACATCCTTTTGAAAGAGATGAGGGTTCTCATCAACAAGCATCTGTATCAATTCAGATTTAATCATCGAGTCCCCACTAAAAGACCTGTTATTGCTGTATGGGCAGGACTTCTACGGTCCAACGTGCCAAACAGAGACCAACCCGTCAAGCGCAACCGCATCAACAGAAGCAAGATCAAGCCCAAGAAGTGAGGCAATATCTCCGCCAAAGATGTTGTTAAATCTCTCCCAGTCGGAAACTGGCAGGGGAAATGCGCGCAAAACCGGCAAGTCTTTTTCGATTCCCTGTTCCTCTAGCCAGGCGATGGCTTCCTGTTCACCGCCCAAATCATCAATCAGGCCGGAATTCAGCGCCACCCGCCCGTTGACAATGCGCCCATCGGCCAGTTCCAGCGCTTCCTGGCGGTTCAGGTTCCGGCGCTCGGCAACGATATCAACGAACCAGTTGAAGCTGTCATCAACAAGCGCCTGCAGGCTTGCCCGGACTTCGCCCTCAAGAGGTTCATCACTGTCCGGCTCGGCCTTGAGCGGGCCTGAGGCGACCTTGTCCAGGTCGATACCGATTGTGTCAAGCAGACCGCTGGCATCTACATGGCTGAACAAAACGCCGATGGAGCCAACGATGGACAGGCGCCGGGCGAAAATCCTGTCGGTGGCAATGGCGCTCATATAGGCTGCGGAGGCGCCCAGTTCGTTGATAACTGCGACCACGGGTTTTTCGGTCCGCAGTTTTGTCAGTGCTTCATAGAGTTCTTCGCCCCCTGCCGTCGATCCCCCGGGGCTGTTGATGCGCACGATCACACCCTTTACCTGCTCGTCCTCGGCCAGATCCTCAAGCACGGCCATGCGACGCGCATCGGTGGTGATGATACCTTCAACAACCACAAGCGCAATATAGTCCTGAGGGGGCTGAAACCCATCTGCCAGCCGGGCATACAACGCCGCAAGCGCAATGCCCAGCGCGACAATTGCAAAAACACGCCAGCGCATGCGGGATTTGCGCAAGGCGCGCGCAGCGGGAATAACATCTGAGGGGTGTTCGGTGGAAGCCATGGCCGCTGTCGTTTCGGTTGCTGTTCGGGGTTCGGTATGAAAAAGCCCGCGCTTCCGGGTAGGAGACGCGGGCTTTGCTTTATCGGTGCGAAATGTGAACCATGTCTATTCGTCGTCGCGGTTCTTGAGAGCCGCCCCGAGAATGTCGCCCAGGGAAGCACCGGAGTCCGAAGAACCGAACTGTGCGACCGCTTCTTTTTCCTCGGCGATTTCAAGCGCTTTGATGGAAAGGCCCACACGATGGGTCTTGCGGTCGAACTGGGTGACGCGGGCGTCAACCTTGTCGCCAACTGCAAAACGCTCGGGGCGTTGTTCGGAACGGTCGCGGCTCAGGTCGGACCGTCGGATGAACGCTGTCATTTCGGTGTCGCCCAGCTTGACCTCGATGCCGCCATCATTGACCTGAGTAACAGTGCAGGTGATGACCGAACCGCGCTTGAGGCCGCCGCTGTCGCCGGTTTCAGCCGCAAGGCCCTCACTGACCAGTTGCTTGATGCCAAGGGAAATGCGCTCTTTGTCCGTGTCGATATCGAGCACGATCGCCTTGACGATGTCGCCACGCTCAAAATCTACAAGCGCTTCTTCGCCCGGACGCTGCCAGTCCAGGTCCGAAAGGTGGACCATGCCATCCACATCGCCGTCCAGACCGATGAACAGGCCGAACTCGGTCTTGTTCTTGACCTCACCCTCAACGGTCGAGCCAACAGGGTGTTTATCAGAGAACGAATCCCAGGGATTGTCGTTGCACTGTTTCAGGCCTAGCGAGATCCGGCGCTTTTCAGGGTCCACATCCAGAACCATTGCTTCAACTTCCTGAGAAGTGGAGACAATCTTGCCCGGATGCACGTTCTTCTTGGTCCAACTCATTTCCGAGACGTGGATCAGCCCCTCAATGCCCGGCTCCAGTTCCACAAACGCACCATAGTCGGTGATGTTGGTGATACGCCCGGTAAATTTGGCGCCCACCGGGTATTTGGCTTCGATACCCTCCCAGGGATCTGCCTGAAGCTGCTTCATGCCAAGGGATATCCGATGGCTCTCCTGATTGACCCGGACGATCTGCACCTTGATGGTCTCACCAATGCTCAACACATCGCTGGGGTGATTGACCCGGCGCCAGGCGATGTCGGTAACGTGCAGCAGTCCGTCGATGCCGCCAAGATCAACAAAGGCACCATAGTCAGTGATGTTCTTGACAACACCTTCGACCACCTGTCCCTCTGTGAGCTTCTGTACGATTTCGGAGCGTTGCTCGGCCCGGCTCTCTTCCAGGATGGCCCGGCGCGAAACGACGATGTTGCCCCGGCGCTTGTCCATTTTCAGAACCTGAAACGGCTGGGGAACATTCATCAACGGTCCGATATCGCGAATGGGGCGAATGTCCACCTGGGAACGCGGCAGAAAGGCTATTGCCCCCTGCAGGTCAACGGTGAAACCGCCCTTGACCTGATTGAAAATAATGCCTTCAACCTTTTCTTCGTTCTCGAACTGTTTTTCAAGGCGAACCCAGCTTTCCTCGCGGCGGGCTTTTTCCCGGCTGAGCACCGCTTCGCCCATGGCGTTCTCCACGCGGTCGACATAGACCTCGACTTCCGCTCCGGGAACTATGGAACCGTCCTTGCTGGCAGCCCCGAACTCCTTGAGAGGGATACGCCCTTCGGTTTTCAGGCCCACATCAATTATCGCTAGGTCTTTTTCGACCGCCACTACCTTGCCTTTGACCACCGTGCCTTCAAGCGGCTCATGGTCGACAAAGGAATCCATCAACAGGGTTTCAAAATCTTCACTCGTCACAGTTTGCTGTGCCATTAAAACTCCATATGTGCGCGCCACGCGGTTAGATTGAGGTGTGAATATTGTCTTGGGGGGCCAAACTCTCAATCCATCTGTCGCATTTGAAGCAACAAAGAGATCCGACGCGCGAATCTGGCAAAAATCCCGAAACAATATAGATGGTTATTTTATTTCGTTCTGTCCATCGTCCCGACTTCCAGAAGTGACTGCCTGCCGGAACCCGAAAAGCGCCAAGTTTGATTTTGAACCGCGTTACTTGGGGGAAGCTCCCCGGCCCATCTTGTGCTCAACAGTCCCATCAACAATCGCGATGGCCTGACGAAGTGCCGCCTCTATATCCAATTGGCTCGTATCTATCAAGTGGGCACCGTCCGCCAAATAAAACGCTCCGGCGGGGTTTTGCCGGTCGTTTTTGTCACGGGTGACTATCTGCGCCAGTATTTCATCATAGACGGTATCAATGCCCTGCGCCTTGAACTGCGCGACACGGCGCGCCGCGCGGACCTCCGGTTCCGCGGTGATGAACAGCTTTGTTTCGGCATCGGGACAGATGCGCGTGCCGATGTCGCGTCCGTCGAGCACCGCTCCACCCGGCTGATCTGCAAACTCGCGCTGATATTGGCGCAACGCCACCCTGACCGGCTCGAACCGGGCAACTTTGGACGCGGCCATTGCTATTTCAGTGCTGTCAAGCGCTGCACCATCAATCTGGCTTTCGTCCAGTTCTTCTGCCGCTTTCAAAGCGAGCTGCTCCAGATTGTCATTTTCAAGCTGGTTAAGCACTGCCCTTCCCACTGCCCTGTAGAGCAGGCCTGTATCCAGATGCGCCAGCCCGTAATGTTTGGCCAGAGCCCTGGCAATCGTGCCTTTTCCCGACGCGGCGGGACCATCAATGGCAATTATCATCAGAACCCTTGCTTTTCCTGGTTGCAGTAGTTTCCCCCAATCGCCTGATACCAGAGAAATTTTGCGTTTGACAGGGCATACCATGTTGATTAACGGGACGAAACGCGCCAAAAGCGCAGGACAAACTCCCAATTCGCAACAAAGAGGACGCGCCAGTGGCCAGTGCCGACCGTGGAACCAAACGCCAATGCCTTCATTGCGGGACCAAATACTATGATTTGAACCGCGACCCCGTTCTTTGTCCGGTGTGCCAGAAGCCCTATGAGCCCCCTGCGGAACTCAAGCCTCGAAAGAGTCCCGCCGAATCCGATGCAACACAAACCGCCAAGGATGACGGTATTGAAGAAAGCGTCGTTGACCCCGCAGCAGCAGAAGCCGATGCCGAAATCGTTTCGTTCGAGGAAGCCGAAACCGGCGATGAAGATGATAGGGATGTGGACACCGGCGAGGATATTCCTGATGTGGACGACGTGGAGGATATCGGCGGTGAGGTGGACAACTCCTTCGTGGATGACGATGATGACGACGCCGCAGACATCGGTTTGGATGTCAGCACAGCCAAGAACGAGGAATAGCTTCACCCGGAGCGCAAAAAAGCTTGCGTCCACCCGCCGGGTTTCATAGGTTGCGCGCCGACCGGCCGGGAGTATGGATTCCCCCCAACCGGTCAAAACAGGAGATGGGGCCATAGCTCAGTTGGGAGAGCGCTTGCATGGCATGCAAGAGGTCGTCGGTTCGATTCCGTCTGGCTCCACCATTTTTTCGATCTCGCGCTGACGCACTTCGTGCTTCGCTCCGATGGGGCGGCCAAGAAGTTGGCCGGCAACCTGTTCGGTTGCCTGGTTACGGTTCGAGGTTTCTCCTCTCACCTCCACCATTTTTCGATCTCGCGCTGACGCACTTCGTGCTTCGCTCCGATGGGGCGGCCAAGAAGTTGGCCGGCAACCTGTTCGGTTGCCTGGTTACGGTTCGAGGTTTCTCCTCTCACCTCCACCATCCAAATGCTCTGGCGGCAACTATTTGGTTTCCCGTTTGTGGTCGGGGCTGCCTCTCTTTGCCCCTCCGTGCCGCAGCCGGATCGCATGAAATGGCAAATGAAACAGCCCGGCGAACCGTTTGATTTCGGCAAGGCCGCAAATGCAACGTCTGTATGGAAGGCAAATGTCAGGTGTTCTCTGCGCGCCACCCAAAAGCATCTGTGTGGAAATAGTCCCGTCATTTCAATAACTCTTGGCTTTGCCTTGCTGATATGTTTTCCTGAAGCGCAACGATGGATGGTCAACATCCGGCCCAGGGAGGGCAAGCAGTTTGGATATGTTGCAACTGGTGGTCAGTGGCCTGGCCAACGGCAGTGTTTATGGTCTGATAGCCCTTGGTTTTGTGCTGATTTACAAGGCCACCGAGGCGGTAAATTTTGCTCAGGGCGACTTTATGATGATGGGGGCCTTTGTCACCATCTGGCTCGCAAACTCCCACTATCTTGGTCTTGATTTCTGGGTGGCGGTGCCCATCGCCATTGTTATCATGGCCATTGCCGGTTACCTTTTGGACCTGCTGGTGGTGCGCCGCCTGTTCGGTCAGCCCCAGATAGCCACCGTCATTCTGACCATAGCCATCGGCTTTATCCTCAGGTTTGGCGCCGGTGCCATCTGGGGCCACGAACCCCAGTGGCTCGAAACACCTTTTGCCGGACGCGAGGTGCGCATGTTCGGCCTGGTGCTCGGGCTTGAAGAGGTTGCGGTGGTAATTGTCACCCTGATTCTGACCTGGTCGCTTTTTCTTTTTTTTCGCCGCTCGAAACTGGGCCTGGCCATGCAGGCCGCCTCCCAGAATCAGTTGGCCGCCTACTATATGGGCATCCCAGTAAAACGTATCCAAAGCCTGGTCTGGGCTCTGGGCGGCGCGGTGGCGGCAGTCGCGGGCATATTGTTTGCATCCAAGGGTGCGGTAGATCCCTCAACCGGCCTGCTCGGCATCAAGGCATTCGCCGCCGCCGTCATCGGAGGATTCGGCTCCTTGCCCGGTGCCCTTGTCGGTGGCCTGATAATCGGACTGGTGGAACCCTTTGCCGCCTATGCGCTGCCTGCCGGTTATTCCCAGGTCGCTCCTTACGCTATTATGCTACTGGTACTGATTTTCCGGCCCGCAGGCCTTTTTTCTCAGGTTCAAAAGAAAAAGGTCTGAAAAAAGCAGATGCGCTTCGTATTCAAACGCTCCTACGACGACGATATACGATGGTTCAGACACCGCACCCAGATGATGTATTATCTGGTGCTTCTCGGGCTGGCAGTTGCCCTGCCCTGGCTGCTGGATGATTTTTTTCTCGGCGAAGCCACCAACGTTCTCATCTGGGCCATTGCCGGCATGGGCCTGATGCTGCTCACCGGCCACACGGGCCAGGTAAGCCTTGGGCACGCCGCCTTTATGGCCGTCGGTGCCTACACCAACGCCGTTATGATGCAGCGGGGGGTGCCCTTTATTGCTGCGCTGCCGCTTGCAGGCCTGATTACCGGTATCGTGGGCACCATTGTCGCTATGCCGGTGCTGCGCCTGCATGGCATATATCTGGCTATCGCCACCCTTGCGATTTCCGTACTCGCCGAAGACATTATCATCATTGCTGAACCGTTCACCGGCGGCGTTTCGGGGCTGGCGGCGCCCCCAATCGAGCTTTTCGGCATGCAGGTCTCCCGCTATGGCACCCCCACGGCCTTCTATTTCATAACCCTTGTCGTGCTTTTGGCAGTCTTGTTTGCCTACCGGAACCTGTTGCGCGCGCCGCTGGGCCGGGCGTTTGCCGCCATCAGGGATTCTGAAGTTTCCGCCCAGGCCATGGGCGTCAATATCGCTCGCACCAAAGCAGTTTCCTTCGGCCTGTCGTGTACCGCCACCGGGCTGGCCGGAGCCCTGCTCGGCCATTTTGCCGGGGCCTTCAACCATGAAACTTTCAACATCGTGCTTTCCATTCAACTGTTGCTGATGATTGTGATTGGCGGGCTGGGTTCCATCCACGGGGCTTTTTTTGGCGCCATGGTCATCGGCTTTCTGCCCCAGGTCATCGCCATTGGCCGCGATGTGACCTCTTCGTTGTTCGGTCTGGGCTCCCTCACCATTCCGGGCATCGAGGCAGGGGTATTTGCCTTGATTCTCGTCATCTTCATTCTGTTCGAGCCCATGGGCATCTATGGGCGTTGGCTGAAAATCCGCACCTATTTCGAGCTGTTCCCCTTTTATCGCAAGGGCATGTTCAAACGCCAGAAGAGCTACCTTAAAACCGAGCGTACCCGATGAGCCTGCTTGCCCTTGAAAATGTAACCCTGCGCTTTGGCGGCCTGGTGGCAGTCGACAATGTCTCCTTCCACGTCGGGGAGGGGGAGGTTTTTGCGTTGGTCGGGCCCAACGGCGCGGGAAAGTCAACCGTATTTAACCTCATCTCGCGCTTTTATGACCCCGCCGCAGGCGACATCCGCTTTGCCGACAAGCCCCTGCTCGGGCTGCGACCCGACCAGGTGCCTTCCCTTGGCATTGCCCGCACCTTCCAGAATATTGAACTGTTTGAGCAATCAACGGTTCTGCAAAATCTGCTGGTGGGGCGTCAGCGCCACGCAAAAAGCAATATGCTGACCGAGGTCTTTTTTACGCCCCAGGTGCGCCAAGAGGAGCGCCGCCACCGCCAAGTGGTCGAGGAGGTGATAGATTTTCTTGAGCTTCAGGCCTATCGCGACAAGTATATCGCAGGGCTGCCCTACGGCGTGCGCAAGATTGTCGAACTGGGTCGGGCTTTGGCAACCGAGCCCAAACTGTTATTGCTTGATGAGCCGGCCTCGGGCCTTTCGGTGGAAGAAACCCGGGATATGATTTTCTGGATTGAAGATATCAAGAAACAGATGGGCATAACCGTTTTGATGGTCGAGCACGATATGAACCTGGTATCCGCCGTCTGTGACCGGGTGCTGGCACTGGCCGATGGCAAGGAACTGGCCATTGGCACACCTGCCCAGGTTCAGGCCCATCCCGAAGTGATAAAAGCCTATCTTGGCACCGGCGGGGGCAAAGCCGATGAGCGCTGAACCGGTCCTCAAGATTGATAATCTTGAAAGCTATTACGGCCCCATCATGGCCATAAGGGGCGCTTCGCTTGAGGTGCGTCAGGGACAGATTGTCACCATTCTTGGCGCCAACGGTGCGGGAAAAACCACGCTGCTGAAAACCATATCCGGCGTCATGCGCCCGGCCAAGGGCACCATTTTGCTGAACGGCGATCCCATTCAGGGGCGCGATGCCGATTTTGTCGTCAAGAAAGGCCTGGTGCATGTGCCCGAGGGCCGCGAGATTTTTCCGCTGCTCTCGGTAGTTCAGAACATTGTGCTGGGCGCTTATGTGCGCTCCGACAAGGCGGCCATCGCCAGAGACCTGGAGATGGTATTCACCTACTTTCCCGCTCTTGGCGAGCGCAAAGAACAGCCCGCTGGCACCCTTTCTGGAGGGCAGCAGCAAATGCTGGCCATCGGACGCGGCCTGATGGCATCCCCTGAGGTCATGTTGCTGGACGAGCCAAGCCTTGGCCTTTCGCCTTTGTTGGTCGACGAGATATTCTCCATCCTCAAACGCCTCAATACCGAACAGGACATGACGGTGCTGCTGGTCGAACAGAACGCCCTGGTGGCGCTTGATGTGGCCGACTACGGCTATGTGATGGAACTTGGGCGTATTGTAATGGCCGATGACGCACAGGTGCTGGAAAGCTCAAAGGATATTCAATCCTTCTATCTTGGCGCGGTCGAGGAAACCCAGCGTGGCCAGCGACGTTGGAAACAACGCAAAACCTGGCGCTAGGCGAGGGGGTCTGTTGATGAGCAAAGATGGTAAAATTCCTCCCCAAACAGTGATTGACGGCATCTCCTCCAATGCCGACCTGGAAACCGGCCCCTATTTCGTTGATGGCTGCGATACCGTTTCAAAACTGTTCCTGGAGCGGTGCAAGGAGTTGGGAGACACCACTGCCCACCGCGAAAAGGTGCTGGGCCTGTGGCGCTCCCACTCATGGAACGACTATCTCATCGCCGCCCGGCGCATAGGGCTGGGTCTGGTTGCACTGGGTCTGAAGCGTGGTGATGTGGTTTCCATCCTTTCCGAAGACACCAAGGAATGGCTCTATTTCGATTTGGGCGTGCAATGTGTGGGGGGCATAGCCTCAGGCGTTTACACCACCGATGCTCCCGCCCAGCTTGCCTATCTGCTCAATGATTCAGGCAGCCGCTTTCTTGTTGTCGAGAACGACGAGATGCTGGACAAATATCTTGAGATTGCCGACCAGGTGCCCACTCTGGAAAAAGTCATCATCTGCGACAGGGATGGTTTGGCGGACTTTTCTGACGAAAAAGCGCTGTTTCTTGATGAGCTTTACGACATTGGCGAAAAATTATCCCAGGACCAGCCCCAGCGCTTCGAGGCTGAAATCGCCCTTTCAAAACCCGAAGATATCGGATTGCTGATCTATACATCAGGCACCACCGGCAAGCCCAAGGGCGCCATGATTTCCAACAGCAACATCATGTTTATCATGGCCTCCTCGCTCCGGGTGCTGCCCTACAAAAAGGGTGACGAACAGCTTTGTTTTTTGCCCCTGTGCCATGTGCTGGAACGCAACACATCTGCTTATTCGCCCATCGCTTGCAAGACGATTGTCAATTTCGTTGAAAGCACCGAGACGATTTTTGACAACCTTCAGGAAGTTTCCCCCCACGTCTTCACCGCCGTGCCAAGGGTCTGGGAGAAAATATATTCGCGGGTAACCATGCTGGCGATGGATGGCACCTCCCTGGGCAAGTGGAGCTTTGCCCGCGCCATGGATGCGGGAATGGCCCGGGCCGAATATGTCATCACCAACCGCGATGTGCCTCTGGCGGTGCAGGTGCGCTATGCGCTTTGGGACTTTTTGGTGCTGAAAAACCTGCGCCGGATGCTGGGCATGGCCCGGGTAAGGCGTGCCATCACCGGTGCCGCCCCCATTTCGCCGGACCTGCTTAAATGGTATCGCGCCATCGGGGTTAATCTGGTCGAGGGCTATGGTCAGACCGAAGGATCGGGCGTGACCTCGGTCAACGAGGTGGGACACAACAAGAACGGCACGGTGGGCCCGGCTATTCCCGGGGTGACGATCAGGATCGCAAAGGATGGAGAAATCCAGTTCACCGGCGGCAACGTCTTTCCCGGCTACTGGAACGCGCCCGAAAAAACTGCCGAGACCATGACCGATGACGGCTATCTCAGAACCGGCGATGTGGGGAAGCTCGATGAGGAGGGATTCCTCACCATCACCGGGCGGCTCAAGGACATCATCATCACCGCCGGGGGCAAGAACATCACACCCTCCCAGATGGAGAACAAACTCAAGGCTTCGGCCCATATTTCTGATTGCGTCGTCATTGGAGACCGTCGTAAATTCCTGACCTGCCTGATTATGATCGATCAGGAAAATGTGGAAAAATTTGCACAGGACAACAAAATACCTTTCAATGATTTTGCCTCCCTATGCGCGGCCAAGGAAGTGCAGGACCTGGTTGGAGGCATAATAAGCGAGGCGAACAGTGAATTCGCCCGCGTCGAACAGATAAAGGATTTCCGTCTTATCGACATTGTTCTTACCCCAGAGGATGATGAGCTGACGGCGACCATGAAACTCAAACGTGCCTTTGTCGAAAAAAGGTATGAACAACTTATCGACCAGATGTACAAATAGAACAATTTTCAACAGGAGGAAAAACATGAAAACTTTAGTCAGGCTAGCCAGCGTTATGGCATTGAGTGCCGCCCTTTCCACAAATGTGGCGCTCGCCCAGACCCAGGGAGTGACCGACACCGAAGTGGTTATCGGCTCCAGCAACGATCTTTCAGGAATTTTTGCCGCCTTTGGTGCACCCGCGGTTCAGGCCGCCCAGCTCTATTTTGACGAAGTGAATGCAAATGGCGGTGTGCATGGCCGCCAGATAAAATTTGTCGTCGAGGATCACGGCTATCAACTGCCCAAGGCAACTTCAGCGATCAACAAGCTGGTCAATCGCGACAAGATATTTGCCATGTTCCTGCAGTTGGGAACACCCATGAACGTGGCCTCTTTCCCGCTGCTTGAATCAAAGCAGATCGCCAATGTCTTCCCGCTGACCCTGTCCAGCGAGCTCCTGGCCGAGCCCATTGACTATCGTTATGCGCCCGGCGCTCCCTATTATGACCAGATGAGGACCGGTATCGGCTATCTGGCTGAAGAACAGGATGCCAAGAACATATGCTCGATGTTTATCGCCACCGATTTTGGCACCGAGGTTCAAAAAGCAGCCATGGACGAGGCTGCCGATTCCGGCCTCAGCTATGCGGCCGAAACCACGCACAAACCCGATGACGCGGATTTTGCCGGCTCACTCAGCCGTCTGAAAGAAGCCGAGTGTGACATCATCGCCGTGGCCCTGGGTGTTCGCCAGATCATCACAGCCTACGTTACCGCCGGCCGCATGGGCTGGGATGACGTGAGCTTCATTACTTCCGCCGCCGGGTTTCACTCCGTTGTGGCCAAGGTTCCCGAGGGCGTGACCAACGGTCTTTACGCCGCCGCCCCCTGGTCGGACGTTTTACCGCGCATGGGCAACCCCGTCGTTGGTGCCTGGGTTCAGAAATATCTGGAAGCCTCTGGCGAACAACTGCCCAGTTCCGGCGCCTTGCTTGGCCGTTCGGGTGCCGAAGTTCTGGTGCGGGCGCTCGAAGCGGCAGGGCCTGACCTGACCCCGGAAAGCTTCAAGGCCGGCATGGAGAGCCTCGATTATTTTGATGAAATTCTCGACGGTCAGATGAATTATTCCGCCGAAGACCATAGTGGTGCCGATCAGGTTGTCGTGTCCGTCATCGAGGACGGCAACTGGAAAGAACTGTTCCGCCAGTAGGGTCGGACTTTGAAGGGACTAATTTAAGGGCGCTCGTTGGGCGCCCTTTTTTTGTCATTGCAGGTGAGTATGTCTGAGTACAGGCCGTGCGGCTGGCTGAAAACGCCCGGAAGGAAATATTTCTAACTCATGATAAACCCGGTTCTGGAAATTCGCTTCGGCTACGGGGTCCGGCCCGGCGCTCCCCCTGCAACTGTCGCCTCTTATCTCTCCGGACTGCGCCGTGCCGATCCACTGGCTCAGAGCTTTCCCCGACCCTCCTTGCAGCACAGAATTGACTTCTACCTTGGCTTGCAGTCAGCGCGTGCCGACGAGCGCAACAACAAAAGAGGCGCAGGCTCCAGGGTTATGGAGCTTGAGCAAACCATGCGCAGCATCATCGGTGAGGATATGCGCGCTTACTTAGGCCGGGCCACATTTTCCGAGAACGGATTCAGGGAAAGGCTGGTGGCATTCTGGGCCGACCATTTCACGGTCAGTGGCAGGGAGCCCTCCATCATGCTGGCGGTCGGGGCCTATCTGGATGAGGCCATCAGGCCCGCCATCGCCGGCAAATTTGCCGACATGCTCAGAGCCGTGGTCACACATCCCGCAATGCTGCTCTATCTGGACCAGAACACCTCGATCGGTCCCGGTTCTCCCCAGGGGCTGAACACCGGGCAGGGGCTTAATGAAAATCTGGCGCGTGAGGTTCTCGAACTGCACACGCTTGGAGTTTCCGGCACCTATTCCCAGACCGATGTTCGCCAATTGGCCGAATTGTTCACCGGATTGAGCATTGACGAGAACGGGTTTGTTTACAATGCGCACGCCGCCGAGCCGGGAAGTGAACAAATCCTTGGCAAAACCTATGGCAGCAACAATCCGGTATTGAGCGATATATTTGCCTTTCTGGACGACCTTGCTCTCAATCCGCAAACAGCAAGCCACATAGCATCCAAGCTCGCGGTACATTTCATCTCCGAAAATCCCCCCGCCGAGCTCGTCGCAGGAATGGCCGAAACCTATCAAAGCTCCGGCGGTGATCTGTTTGAGGTTTATCAGACACTTTTGGACCACCCCGCAAGCATGAAACCTCCCGGAGCCAAGGCCAAATGGCCAACTGAATATGTTGTTTCCTCCCTCAGGGCCCTTGACCTGGGGGAGGAACTCCTGAACGCTTCGCTGGATGATTTGCAAGGGCTGCATACATCTTTGCTGGCCATGGGGCAGGACCTGTTCCGCGCTTCGGGGCCAGACGGGCTCTCCGAAGCGGCCGCAGACTGGATCACCCCTCCCACTCTGGCCGCCCGAATAGAATGGGCTGGCCTGCTCGCCAATGAGTTCGGGCAGGATCTGGACCCCCGCCCCCTGCTTGACGAGACGCTGGGTGAAGTTGCCTCGCCCGAGCTCCGGTTTGCGGTTGCTGAGGCGGAAAGCCGTTGGGAGGGAGTTGCGCTGATGCTGGTCTCCCCCGAATTTAACAGACGTTAAACCTCAGGAACTGACCCCATGCAAAACCCCTTCACCAGACGCAAACTGTTATGCAACTCACTAGCTCTGGGATGCAGTGCTGCCGCCAGTCCCTTGCTAACCCCCGTCACTCTTGCCGCCGCCCCTACCGATAACCGGCTGGTCGTTATCGTGTTGCGTGGCGCCATGGACGGTCTTGATGTGGTTCAGCCCTACGGGGACCCCATGCTGGGCAAACTGAGAAGCACGCTCAAATTCGGACAGGCCGCCGGGGCCTATGATCTGGACGGTTTTTTTGCCCTGCACCCCGCGCTTGGCGATCTGCTGCCCCTTTGGAACGCCGGAGAGCTTGCTTTTGCCCACGCGGTATCCACCCCCTATCGCGACAAGCGCAGCCATTTTGACGGCCAGGACTTTCTGGAAAACGGCGGCAGGTCCAGCGACGGCTCATTGACTCCGGCCCGGGACGGCTGGCTCAATCGCATGTTGAGCTTGATTCCGGGAACCAGCGCACAAACAGCCTTCAGTGTGGGACGGCAGCGCCTGTTGCTTCTTGGTGGGAGGGAACCCACTTCAAGCTGGAGTCCTGATGCAGATCTGG
>DROE01000182.1 GCA_011322005.1 Devosia sp. | reverse complement strand
GGAGAGTCCGGCTTTGATCGAGCGGGCCAGAGCATTTTGTGGAGGGGCTATGACAACGCGCTGGGCTTCAATGCCGTTTATGGTCACGGTTTCCTGTGCAAAAGCCAGTTGATTTGGCGCGGCAAACAGTGCTGTGGCCAACAGGAGGGTCAAGAGCGACTTTTTCATTTCTACTCCGGATGCAACGTGGTGAACTGGTTTGAACTTGGATGTGCAAACGCACTTGGCATTAAATTTAAGTACGGTGTTTGTCTGGTCACAGATTGACTGTTCTATCAAGCCAAACCTCCACAACGAAAGCAAAAAAGTGACCTCACGTTTCAATTTGCGGGGGTTTTTGTCGTTATGCGACCTGCCTGGTATCGGGATTGTCAGGAGATGAAGGCTGGCGGGGTTCCAGACCGTACTCCTTGATCTTCCGGTAGAGTGTGGAGCGTCCGATGCCCAGATCGCGGGCAATCCGGGTCATGCGGCCACCGTGAAAATCCAGAGCAAAGGCGATCATGTCGCGTTCCATGCGGGCAAGTGTGTACATATTGCCATCGCTGGCGAGAAATTTCTCCGGCTGGGGCCCCTCAAGGGGTGCCTGCTTCATCTCATGGTCGGGGCCGGGCCGGGCCGGGCGCGTCACCATCGCCGGCGCATCAATGTGAACCGGTGCGCCCGGCGCCACAATAGCTTCGGACTGCTGGCGGGCCTCGTTTCTACCTGTGGTGCCGGCGACAATCTGGGGGAAATCCAGCGGTACCAGTTTTGATGTTTCCGTGAGCACGATAGCGCGATAAATGGCGTTTTCGAGCTGGCGGACATTTCCGGGCCAGTCGTAGGATTTGAGCAGGTCCAGAGCGGGGGGTGACAGGCCCAGAACCCGGCGACCCGCCTCGGCCCCCAGAGAGGCGATGAAGTGTTCAGCCAGAACCGCAATGTCTTCGATACGGTCGCGCAAGGGGGGCACGTAAAGTGGGAACACATTGAGCCGGTAATAGAGGTCTTGGCGGAAGTTTCCGGCTTTGGTGAGGTTGAGCAGGCGGCGATTGGTGGCGGAAATCAGGCGCACATTGACCTTTCTGATCTTTTCCCCACCTAACGGCTCGATGTCGCCGAACTGAATGGCGCGCAGAAGTTTCACCTGCGCCTGTGGGGGTAATTCGCCGACCTCGTCAAGAAAAAGAGTGCCGCCGTCGGCTTCAACAAACTTGCCCCTGTGGTCGGCTATCGCGCCGGTGAAGGCGCCTTTTGCGTGGCCGAACAAGGTTGACTCGATGAGGTTGATGGGAATAGCGCCGCAATTCACCGTCACAAATGCCTTGCCTGCCCGCTCGGACGACCCCTGAATTGCCCGGGCAACAACCTCCTTGCCCACTCCGCTCTCGCCTTCAATCAGAACCGGGATGTTGGAGCGGGCGGCCTTGCCGGCAAGTTCGAGCACCCGGTCCATGGAAGGACTTGCAGTGATGATGTCGGCAATTTTCATGCGGCCTTCGCGCCGGTTCTGGTCGCGACGCACACAGGTTTCAAGCGCACCCAGTTTAAGCGCATTGCGCAGGGAAATGATCAGGCGTTCGGGGGCCACCGGCTTGACGAAAAAATCCACCGCCCCGTGCCGCATGGCGCTAACAACGCTGTCCAGCGAGGAGTTTGCGGTCTGTACGATGACCGGGCAGGAAATCTGGCGGCGCGCCATTTCCTCCATCACCGCCATGCCATCAATATCGGGCATTACCAGGTCCAGAATGAGGGCGGCGATGGATTTGTCCTGTTCGAGCAGGTCGAGCGCCTGCTGGCCACCGCTGGCGGTGAGGGTCTCAAAGCCATCTTTGCGGACCAGGGCTTCGGTCAGGCGCAACTGCACCGGGTCATCATCAA
Source organism: Devosia sp. (assembly GCA_011322005.1). GTDB lineage: Bacteria > Pseudomonadota > Alphaproteobacteria > Rhizobiales > Devosiaceae > DROE01. The sequence continues at coordinate 7,594 of DROE01000182.1, read as the reverse complement.
CAACAAGAATTTTAGTCATAAGCTACTCAATCTCGAACCCGCAATTTTATGCAAACACAATGGTGCGTGAGGGGGACAGGCGAATCGGTGTTGTCCCGTTTTGGCGCAGGCTATGGGCCTTCTGTTAACAGGGCTTTAATGAGATTTGGCCTCAGGAGCGCTCATCACGCGCTTGTTGCAGTGGACTGCATGAGGGCACTTGGCAGGCGGGTGCAGACGTAATAGCGTCCGGCCCCGCACCCCTTTCAACCTTGCCGGAGCGCCAGATGAGCAGTCAGAAAAAAACCCGACCGGGGCAGGATAAATTTGGAACACTGCCCGAGTGGGACCTGAGTGACCTTTATCCGGGTACGGATTCAAAAGAGTTTGTGCACGACCTTGAAAAGGCAAAAACCGCCGCCGCCGCGTTTGAAAAGAACTACAAGGGCAGGCTTTTGGAGATGGCCAAAGCGGGTACTCTTCTTGAAGCCGTCAAAGACTATGAGGGGTTGAGCGACCTGAGCGGGCGCATTGGCTCGTTTTCCTATCTGAATTATGTGCTGGATACCTCAGACCCGGACCGGGGCAAGTTTCTGGGGGACTGCCAGCAGGCGCTGACCGACCTTTCCTCCAGATTGATATTCTTCTCCCTTGAGTTGAACCTTATCGAGGACGAAACTCTCGAAAAGGCGCTTTCAGGGGAAAAACTTTCGCGCTACCGCCCCTGGTTCAACGAGTTGCGCAAGGCCAAGCCCTATCAGCTCGAAGAGCGGGTCGAGGAATTGTTCCACGACAAATCGGTTACCGGGCGGGGAGCGTGGAACCGGTTGTTTGACGAGACCATGGCTTCGCTGAAATTCAAGGTCGCGGGGGAAGAGCTGGGTCTTGAAGCAACGCTGACCCTGATGACGGACAAGGACAGAAAAAAACGCAGGCGCGCCTTCAAGGCCGTAAGCAAAACCCTCTCCGCCAACCAGCGTTTGTTCACTCAAATCACCAATGTGCTGGCCAAGGACAAGGAGATTTCGGACCGCTGGCGGGGGTTTGAGGATATTGCCGACAGCCGGCATCTGGCCAACTCCGTCGAGCGCGAGGTGGTCGATGCGCTTGAGCAATCGGTCACCGAGGCCTATCCGCGGCTTTCGCACCGCTACTATGCCATGAAGGCAAAATGGTTCGGGAAAAAACGCCTGAACGCCTGGGACCGCAACGCACCGTTGCCGAGCAGCGATGACAGGATTTATGACTGGGCCAGCGCAAAAAATATCGTGCTTGAGGCCTATCACGGATTTTCGCCCTATCTGGCGGAGGTGGCGGAACCGTTTTTTGAAAACGGCTGGATTGATGCTCCGGTAAGTCGGGGCAAATCCCCCGGCGCTTTTGCCCATCCAACCGTGCCCAGCGCCCACCCCTATCTGATGCTGAACTATCTGGGGAAAACCCGCGACGTAATGACGCTGGCTCACGAACTTGGCCACGGGGTGCACCAGCGCCTGGCCGCCAAACAGGGGCCGCTGATGGCGCCAACCCCGCTTACCCTGGCGGAAACCGCAAGTGTGTTCGGGGAGATGCTGACCTTCCGTTCGCTATTGAAAAAAACCGAAAACCCCGAGCAGCGCTTTGCGCTTTTAAGCTCCAAGGTTGAGGATATGCTCAACACGGTGGTGCGTCAGATTTCGTTCTACAGCTTTGAGCGCAAGGTGCACACGGCGCGCAAAAAAGGCGAGTTGAAAACCGAGCAGCTCAATGAAATGTGGCTGGAAACCTCGGCCCAGAGCCTTGGTCCGGCAATCAAGCTGAACAAGGGCTATGAGATATTCTGGTCCTATATCCCCCATTTCATCCATTCGCCTTTTTACGTCTATGCCTATGCCTTTGGTGACTGTCTGGTGAACTCGCTTTATGCGAGCTACGAGCGGTCGAGTGATGGGTTTGCTGAGCGCTATTTTGACCTGCTCCGGGCAGGAGGCTCCAAGCACCATTCCGAGTTGCTCAGGCCTTTTGGTCTTGATGCAAAAGACCCGGCATTCTGGTCGCTGGGTCTTTCAATGATCGAGGGGCTGATTGATGAGTTGGAAGACGCACAACCGGACTAGAAAAATCCCGCAAATTTGCTATACGGGCTTCGAGTAGAGTTTTACGCTTCGAGTTGCGCCGGGGGGCGCACAACCAAGGGGATATTATGGCCGATACCAATTCCAGCGACCTGAACGCGCACAAAAAGACCTATGCAAGTTTCCTGAAACTGCTCAAGTGGAGCACTATCGCCCTGGCCGTGCTGATGGTGTTTCTTTACGTGGTCATCAACCCATAGGTTCTGGGCTGGTCCGGCACAGGGGCAACCTTCCTTTTTGACAGGGGCACACAAATGAAAATTGCGATTGTGCGCGAAAGTGCGGCGGATGAGCCGCGTGTTGCTGCGACGCCCGAGACCGTGGGCAAGCTGGTAGCTCTTGGAGCGAGCGTGAGTGTGGAGAAGGGGGCGGGATCGGGGTCGCAAATTTCTGATGCGGAGTTCAGGGAAGCCGGGGCAAGCATTGCTGGAAGCGGTTCTGCCAATGTCAAAAATGCCGACGTCATTTTTTGTGTACGGCGTCCGGCGGCAAGCGCCATCAAGGGCGCCAAAAAGGGCGCGCTGGTTATCGGCTCGCTGGACCCTTTCGGACACGAAAAAGACATCGAGGCGCTGGCAAAAGCCGGTGCTGTTGCCATTTCCATGGAGTTCATGCCCCGTATTTCGCGGGCGCAGTCCATGGATGTGCTCTCTTCTCAGGCCAACCTTGCAGGCTATCAGTCGGTAATTGATGCGGCTGCCCATTTCGACCGGGCATTGCCGATGATGATGACGGCGGCTGGTACGGTGCATCCGGCGAAAGTGTTCGTCATGGGGGCCGGGGTTGCCGGTTTGCAGGCCATTGCCACGGCGCGCCGACTGGGGGCGATTGTCAGTGCCACCGATGTTCGTCCGGCAGCAAAAGAGCAGGTGGAGTCTCTGGGGGCAAAGTTTATTGCCGTGGAAGACGAAGAATTCAAACAGGCCGAAACCGCTGCCGGTTACGCCAAGCCCATGAGTGCTGAATACCAGAAAAAGCAGGCGGAGCTGACCGCCAGCCATATCGCCAAGCAGGATATCGTTATCACCACGGCGCTGATACCGGGGCGCCCCGCGCCGGTGCTGGTCACCAAAAAAATGGTTGCGAGCATGAAGCCGGGCTCGGTAATCGTCGATCTGGCGGCGGAGCGCGGGGGCAATTGCGAGGCTACCAAACCCGGCGCCGTTGTTGCCTACCAGGATGTGCAGATTGTGGGCTTTACCAATGTGCCCGGACGTATCGCTGCTTCAGCCTCCCAGCTCTATTCGCGCAACCTCTTGACCTTTGTCGACACACTTATTGATGCTGAGAAAAAAGAGCTCAATGTCGACTGGGAAGATGAACTGGTCAAGGCAACCGTTCTGACACGGGATGGCGCAATCGTGCATCCGGGCCTGATAAAAGAAGGTGCGGCGGCCAGAAAACCTGCTGCGAAAAAACCGGCTGTGAAGAAGGCTCCTGCGAAAAAGCCGGCGGCTAAAAAACCTGCGACACGCAAGACGAGTGGAGACAGTTAGATGGACCAGATTGACCCGTTTATATTTCAGTTGTCGATTTTCGTTCTGGCGATTTTCGTCGGCTATTTTGTCGTCTGGAGCGTAACACCGGCCCTGCACACCCCGCTTATGAGCGTGACCAACGCCATATCGTCGGTGATTGTGGTGGGGGCGCTGACGGCTGTGGGCGTTTCTCTTGTTGGCGATGACAGCTGGGTGGCAAAGGCTTTCGGATTTGGCGCGCTCATTCTGGCTTCGGTCAATATATTCGGCGGATTCCTCGTCACCCAGCGCATGCTCTCAATGTATAAGAGGAAGGACTAGCGAGAGATGGTTTCGGCAAACATTGCTGCGCTGCTTTATCTGGTCGCGGGCGTTCTCTTCATCATGGCCCTGCGCGGCCTTTCCTCTCCCGCCTCGGCACGTCAGGGCAATTTTTACGGCATGGTGGGCATGGCAATCGCTGTTCTCACCACTCTTGGGGTGGCCGGGCCCACCGACCCGCTCTCATGGGTGCTTATCATTGGTGGTCTGGGCATCGGCGGCACCATCGGCGCGGTGATGGCCCGTCGCATTGCCATGACCGATATGCCGCAATTGGTGGCGGCGTTTCACTCGCTGGTCGGTCTGGCGGCGGTATTTGTGGCGGCAGCGGCACTCTATGCACCCGAGGCTTTCGGCATAGGTGAGGTTGGCGATATCCACACTCAGGCGCTGATTGAAATGAGCCTTGGGGTTGCAATCGGTGCCTTTACCTTTACCGGTTCGGTGATTGCCTTCCTGAAGCTGGACGGGCGCATGTCGGGTAGTCCGATTATCCTGCCCATGCGCCATCTTTTGCATCTGGCGCTGGGGATTTTGCTGGTGTTTCTGGTCTGGCAGTTCACCCTGACCAGTTCCGGCTGGATTTTCTGGGCAATCACCATTGTTGCGCTGATACTGGGTGTGCTGATGATTATCCCCATTGGCGGCGCGGATATGCCGGTTGTGGTCTCCATGCTCAATTCCTATTCGGGCTGGGCGGCGGCGGGCATTGGTTTTACGCTTTCCAACAGCGCGCTGATTATCACCGGTGCGCTGGTGGGCTCATCGGGCGCAATCCTCTCCTACATCATGTGCCGGGCGATGAACCGTTCTTTCATCTCGGTCATTCTGGGTGGATTTGGCGGGGACGACGCGGCGGCAGGTTCGGGTGAAGAAGAAACCCGGCCCGTGAAGCAGGGGGCGGCGGATGATGCGGCATTCCTGATGAAAAACGCTTCCAAGGTCATTATTGTTCCGGGCTATGGTATGGCGGTGGCTCAGGCCCAGCATGCGGTGCGTGAAATGGCGGATCTGCTCAAGGCCGAGGGAGTAGAAGTGAAATACGCCATCCATCCGGTGGCGGGCCGTATGCCGGGCCACATGAATGTGCTGCTGGCCGAAGCCAATGTTCCCTATGACGAAGTGTTCGAGCTTGAGGATATCAACTCCGAGTTCGCCCAGACTGATGTGGCCTTTGTTATCGGAGCCAATGATGTGACCAACCCCGCCGCAAAGACCGACAAGACATCGCCCATCTATGGAATGCCGGTGCTTGACGTGGAAAATGCGGGCACGGTTTTGTTCGTCAAACGCGGCATGTCGGCGGGGTATGCGGGGGTGCAGAATGAATTGTTTTTCCGTGACAACACGATGATGTTGTTTGCAGACGCCAAGAAAATGACCGAGGATATCATAAAGGCGCTGAATGCTTGAGGGCTTTGCCTTGCGGGAACGAACAAGGGCGTCACTTTTTTGTGTGGCGCCCTTTTTTGCTGGGCGTGAGTCAAGGGCGAGCAAGATGGACGCATAAGCTGAAGTGGTTTTTGATGCGGCATTGAAAAAGGTCTTGTCAGTGCAGTCCACAGCAAGCTAGCTCACCCGGGAGAAGTGATTTTCATCAGGAGAACATGTTGAAGCGCAAAGTATTTTTTTGGGGCCTGGCCTTTCTGGTCTCCCTCTATCTGGGTGCCATTCTTTTTCTGATGAAAAATCAGCGGGCCCTGCAATATACGCCAAGCGGGGCGGTGCTTTCCATCGCGGAGGCTCAAATCCCCGGACTGCGCCTGATAAACATTCCGGTTGATGAATTTGTCAATGTGCGTGGCTGGTATGTGCCTCCGGCCCCTGGCATGGCCATAATCGTTTATTTCAGCGGTAATGCGGGCAGTTTTACCGATGGCCGCGACCGGTTCGCAGATATGGTTGATGACGGATACGGGCTGGTGGCGTTTGATTATGAAGGGTTCCCGATGTCGCCGGGCGAACTCAATGAAGAAAATATTCTGGCTGATTCTCTGGCGGCATTTGACTGGGCAGATCAGTTTTCCAGCCCGATCATTTTGTGGGGACGTTCGCTGGGCACCGGGCCCGCCAATTATGTGGCCTCAGTCAGGGACGCGGACGCGGTTGTGCTGGAAACGCCTTTCACCGCTGCTGTTGATGTGGCGGCTGAGCGCTATCCGATCATCCCCGTTGCCAGCCTGATGAAGGACCAGTTTTTGTCGCGCGAGTGGATTGTTGATGTGGAGGAGCCGGTTTTTGTCGCCCACGGCACGGCGGACCGGACCATATCCGTTCAGCACGGGCGCGACATATTTGGTATGGCCAAAAACGCGAAAGTTCTGTGGATTGTTGAGGGGGGTACCCACGAGAGCCTGTGGGCTGACGGATTGTGGGGGCAGGCCAAAGCCTTTTTTTCTGAACTGGGGCTTTAGGCGATGGGCAACCCGGAGAAAAAGAGTGGCAAAACAGATGCCGGGGATGCGCAAGAACCCATTCGGCGGCAGGCAATTGTGGTGGTGCATGGGCAGGGCGAACAGCGCCCGATGGGTACGATCCGGGATTTTGTCGAGACCCTGTGGACGCGCAATTATGACATAAAACTTCAGGATGTCCGGCTCCACGACAAGCAACGGGGCAATCGCAGCTGGATTATACCCGATGACAAGGGTGGCCTGTATGACATCCAGCGCATTACCTGCCCGGCCCTTGAGGACGGGCGGCGCACTGATTTCTTCGAACTCTATTATGCCGATATTTTCAGCGGAACGCCTCTGGGCACCCTGTGGCGCTGGCTGCGTCGTCTGTTGTGGATAAATCCGGCTCATGTGACCGACCGGATGCGCTGGCCCTGGCGGATATTCTGGCTTCTGGCATTTTGTGCGGTTGTTTTGCTGGGGGCAATAGCGGTTTCAGCGCGCGACATTTTTCAGTTCGATTGGGTGGGGGTCATAACAGACCCTGAGGTGAAGCCGGGGGTATATCTCGCTCTGGGGGCGGTTGTGCTTTTGCTGCTTCCAAGGCTTACGCCTTTAGCCAACATGCTTTCGGGCCTGCCCGCCCGGATCGCGGGGGTACTGGGTTTTGCCGGGCTAGCCTATATCTTCTGGCCCTATCCGGTATTCTGGTATCTGAGCGGGCTGTGGGTTGAGATTTTTCTGGCGGCGCGGTTTCTACTGCCCTATTTCGGTGATGCGGCAAGCTATCTGAGTGCTCATACAGAAACTGTGGACAGCCGGCAAAAGGTGTGGAGCCGGGGGCTGGGATTGTTGCGCGCTCTGCATGACGATCCGGCCTACGACCGGGTTGTTGTTGTGGGGCATTCACTGGGTTCGGTGCTTGCCTATGATCTGCTGCATATATTGTGGGGACAGGTGGGGCCGCTCAACACCAACCCCCCGGATGAAGCTGCCGCCGCGGCGCTTGAAAAAGTTGATGCATTCGTGCGCGCGCATCCCGGTGGTGACTGGTCTGATTTTGAGGTTGCGGCCTATCAGCGCCTGCAATGGAAGGCCTACGATTTGCTGCGTCGGCAAAAGGGGGGTGCTGAGCCCGGTGAGGCGGGGCAGAATGGCTGGAAGATCAGTGACTTCGTTTCGCTGGGCTCACCATTGACCAGTGCCCAGTTCATAATGGCTGACGGGCCGGAAGATCTGGAACAACTGCGCATGGACAGGGTAATGCCCACGGCGCCGCCCCGGCCATATAATTCGGAATTCCTTT
>DROE01000181.1 GCA_011322005.1 Devosia sp. | reverse complement strand
TGGTGAAGGGCTGGTGGGCATGATTGCGGCGGAGGCCGAGGCCCTGTCCCTTGATGATGCGTCCTCCCATCCCTCTTTTGCCTATCGTGCGGAAACCGGTGAAGATAGATTTCACGCATTTCTGGGGGTGCCGGTTCTTCGGGCGGGGCAAACTCTTGGGGTGTTGGTGGTGCAGAACGAGGCCCACCGGGTTTTTGGCGAAGATGAAACTGAAGCACTTTTGACCACCGCAACATTGTTGGCGGAAATGCTGGCCACTTCAGAATTTGAATCCCTTATCAAGCCGGGGTCGGACATTGATTTGCGCCGTCCCCGCTTGTTTGAGGGAATTGGGTTTGCCGAGGGGGTGGCTCTTGGTCGGGTCGTGCTCCATGACCCGCGCGTGGTGGTGCGCAATTTTGTTGCCGATGATGTGGCCCATGAGCGCGAACGGCTCGACGGGGCCATTCGCACTATGCGGGTGTCCATTGATGATATGTTCGCTTCAGGGGACATGCAGGTTTCCTCTGAGCATCGAGAAATTCTTGAAAGCTACCGCATGTTTGCCCATGATCGGGGCTGGGTCCGGCGGCTGGAAGAGGCGGTTGGCAGCGGGTTGACGGCAGAGGCGGCGGTTGAGCGGGTTCAAAATGATATTCGTGCCCGCATGCAGCGCCAGAGTGACCCCTATATTCGAGACCGGCTGCATGATCTGGACGATCTGGCCAATCGCCTGCTCAGGGTCCTGACCGGGGAGACAAATCTGTTTGAGCAACGTGAACTGCCTGAACACGCCATTATTGTTGCGCGCAATCTGGGGCCGGCGGAATTGCTTGAATATGACCGCTCCCGGTTGCGCGGGATTGTTCTTGAGGAGGGGGCGACCACTTCTCATGTGGCCATTATTGCCCGTTCCCTTGGCATTGTTGCCGTGGGGCAGGCCGATCACATTGTGGCCATGTCGGAAAGTGGCGATGACATAGTTCTGGATGGATCTGAGGGGCGTGTGTTTTTGCGCCCGACGCCGGATGTTGAGGCGACATATTTAGAAAAAATCCGGTTGCGGGAGAAACGTCAGGAAGCCTATGCCGCTTTGCGTGATGTTGCGCCGATAACCAAAGATGGCACAGCCATTACGCTGCTGCATAATGCGGGGCTGGTGGCAGACCTTGAAGCGCTGAGCGAAACCGGGGCCGACGGGGTGGGGCTGTTTCGCACTGAATTGCAATTTATGGTGGCGTCAAAATTACCCCGACTGGCCGAACAGGTGGAACTTTATAAAGAGGCAATGGATTTTGCCGGGGATCGCCAGATTGTGTTTCGACTGCTCGATATCGGGGGTGACAAGGTGGTGCCCTATTTGCGTTCGGCGGCGGAGGAAAATCCGGCCATGGGGTGGCGTTCGTTGCGTCTGGCGCTGGACAGGCCGGGCCTTTTGCGCACACAGGTGCGGGCATTATTGCAGGCGGCCGGGGGACGGGCGCTAAAAATTCTGGTGCCCATGGTTACTGAAACGGCTGAATATTGTCAGGCTGTCGGGGTTATTCATCGCGAAGTTGATCGGCTGAAAAGAAGTGGCGCACCGGTCCCGGAAAAGCTGGAATTGGGGGCCATGATCGAGGTGCCCTCTGTTTTGTTTGAGTTGGATGAATTGCTGGCGCATACGGATTTTATTTCCATCGGCTCCAATGATCTTATCCAGTTTCTTACAGCAGCCGACCGGGCCAATACGCGGGTTGCAAATTCTTATGATCCCATTGCCAAGCCGCGTCTAAGGGCGATCAAACTGGTTGTGGATGCGGCTAAAAGGCATAATGTGCCTTTGACCATGTGCGGGGAGCTGGCAGGGCGGCCCATTGAGGCCCTGGCGTTGCTCGCCATTGGCATGAGCAAGCTTTCAATGGGGCCTTCGTCAATTGGCCCGATCAAGGATATGGTGCTCAAGTGTGATCTTGGCCCAATCGCAGAATCGGTTGAGGCCGTGTTGTCCGGGGCGGACAAGGAGCATAATATTCGTGACTTGCTTAACGAATGGGCCGATAAGCAAAACCTGCCTGTTTAGTTTGTTTCAGGACCTGACTAAACCGGATTACTCTTTTTTGGAATTATTATGGCGCTTTTACCGCAGGAAAAACTTGAAGCTCTCGAACACAGATTTGTCACCCTTGAACAGGGAATGGCAGCGAACCCGGACCCCGAAACTTATGTAAAGCTGGCCAAGGAATATTCTGATCTGCAACCCATAATCGAACCTATTCGCGAATATCAAAAGGTTCTGGATGGGATTGCGGACGCCCATGAAATGATCAATGGCGATGATAAAGAAATGGCTGAAATGGCTGAAATGGAGCTGGAAGAGCTTGAGCCGCGTCGCGAGCAACTGGTGGCGGATATCCGGCTGTTGCTTTTGCCCAAGGATGCGGCGGATGATAAAAGCGTTATTGTTGAATTGCGCGCCGGCACGGGGGGGGATGAAGCGGCGCTTTTTGCCGGGGACCTGTTTCGCATGTATCAGCGCTATGCCGAACTGAACCGCTGGAAGGTTGAGGTTCTGGAGCAGAGCGATGGAGAAATGGGGGGATATCGCGAACTGGTGATGTCCATTACCGGGGTTGGTGCTTATGCGCGGCTCAAGTTTGAAAGTGGGGTGCATCGGGTGCAAAGGGTGCCGGATACTGAAAGTCAGGGTCGTATTCATACATCAGCGGCAACGGTTGCGGTGTTGCCCGATGTGGAGGA
>DROE01000180.1 GCA_011322005.1 Devosia sp. | reverse complement strand
GCCTATCGTACCTTCTGGACCTGGGACCATTCAACGAATTGGGAACTTTCCCAGATAGGCCAGCAGGAAATCGGGGTATTCAACCCCTATTCCAAGCCTCCGGGCGGGTTTCTGGCCGATTACAGCCGGGTGGTGGATTACTGTTCGCAAAATGCCATATCCGCCATCGTCATTTACGGATTTTTGCGCGACAGCCACGGGGGTATCGAAACCGCGCAGGAATTGTGCCGCTATGCCAACGCCCGCGGGGTGCGCATCATTCCGGGTATCGCCATCGGCGCCTATGGGGGCGTTTATTGGGAGGGGGACCACAAATACAATCTCTCAACCTGGCTGAAAAAGAACCCCCAGTTCGCCGCAACCATGGAAAAGGGTGTTGGTTTTCAGCTTGAAGACCTGTCGTTCCCGCTGAATTTCCCGCGTTCGGACTATACGGTCAGCGCCTGCCCGTCGGCCCCTGAAACCATGGACTGGATGGAGGAGGCCGTATCCTGGCTGGCCGAGACCTTTGAAATCGGCGGCATCAACATCGAAAGCGGGGATTATGGCGTATGCGGGTGCGCGCGCTGTGTAGCCCGGCGCGACAACCCGGATGAAGCGGCGCGGCGCAAGTCGGATTTGGGAGATTCATGGTCGCACACGGATATGGCGGAAAACTTTTCCCGCCTGTTTGCCGCCGCCAACGCCAAGCGCGATGATTTGTGGATTTACTGCGAAATGCAGTGGGACAATCTGCTCGACCCCGTTGCCCGCAAGGCCCAGACCAAATTGCCTCAGGGCGGCATTTATCAGCACACGTCCAACCAGACGTTCTGGGGCCGGCTACGCAACGAACTCAAAAGTGATTATGTACAAAACCTGCCGACCCAACCCAACGTTTTGCGTTGTCAGTTTGCCTGCCAGTGGAACGGGGACGACCGCACCCAGCGCTATGCTTTCAACGGACGGGTCTTTGCCGACATGGCCAAAAAGGGATATGATTGCGCCATGCAGGGTCTCACCGTCTGGGGTGAACCTTCTCCCTATTTTGCCACAACCGAGCTGAGCTATCTGGCCTTTGCCCGCTTTTCCTACGAGCCGGAACTGGCGTGGGAACAATTTTTGAAAGAGGATGTCGCGCCTTTGTTCGGGAGCCTGGAAAAAGCTGAAGAGTTTGTCGCCATTGCCGAGGAAATCGATGCCAACCAATGCCTGCCCCCCGCTCGGCTTTCACAACTGGGTCGGCAGGTCCGGCAAAACTGCACCCATCAGGACCCTGAAACAGCGCGGCGCTGGCTTTCGCTGGCCGACCAGATTGCCCGACGGGAGTTCATGGGCGCCTGAGCACTCACCGGGTCCGTGAACCACGGGTTTGCCGGGGGCGCATTGCCTGCCCGGACAAAGCCAAATAGGCTCTTTTTGAGACCAGCAAAGGCAAAAAAACGATGACAACACGTTTCAGGAAGGTTTTCGGGGTCGAAAAACCTGTTATCGGCATGATTCATGTGGGGGCGTTGCCGGGCACTCCCCTTTATGATGCAAAACATGGCCTTGAGGGGCTGGTTGCGGATGCCGCAGCCGACCTTGATGCGTTGCAAAAAGCGGGTTTTGACGCGGTAATGTTCGGCAATGAGAACGACCGCCCTTACGAGTTTGAGGTCGATACCGCCTCCACCGCCACCATGGCCTATGTTATTGGCCAGCTGAAAGACAGAATCACAGTTCCCTTCGGCGTCAATGTCTTGTGGGACCCCATGTCGTCAATCGCGCTGGGGGCGGCGACGGGCGCTGCTTTCGTGCGCGAGATTTTTACCGGCTTTTACGCTTCCGACATGGGGCCGTGGACGCCAGATGCGGGCAAAGCCATGCGCTATCGCGACCGGCTTGGGCGTTCCGACATGGCCATGCTCTACAATGTCTCGGCCGAGTTTGCCCATTCCCTTGATCGGCGCCCGCTGGCCGAGAGGGCGCGCAGCGCGGTTTTTTCCTCCATCCCCGACGCGGTGCTGGTTTCGGGCCAGATTACCGGGGAAGCTGCGGCTTTATCGGACCTTGAGGCGGTAAAAAAGGTTCTTCCCGACACTCCGGTCATGGCCAATACCGGGGTCAAGCATGAAACCGTCGCCGAAGTGCTGGCTATAGCCGACGGCTGTATCGTTGGCTCCTCGCTCAAGATTGACGGCGACACCTGGAAGGCGGTCGACAAGGCGCGCGCCGCCGATTTCATGGCCCGGGTCAGAATAATCCGGGGGGAAAAGTGAAGGAACGCATCAAAAAGGACCTGAGCGACCTGATGCTGGTGCCCGGCCTTTCAGGCCATGAGGACCGGGTGCGCCGGGCCATCGCCGAGCGCCTGAACCAAATGGGCATTGCCTCCAGCTCGGACCGGCTGGGCAACCTTATCGCCGACTTTGAGGGCACCGGTCCCTCGGTAATGCTGTTCACCCATATGGACCAGCTTGGTTTCGTGGTGCGCAAAGTCGAGGCCAACGGCCTGTTGCGGCTGGAGCGGCTCGGGGGCGTGCCCGAGCGGGCCCTGGCCTCGCAACAGGTGCTTGTCTGTGTCGGCGAGGGGCGTGACGTGCCCGGCATCATCGCCAACAAAAGCCATCATGCCACAACACCGGACGAGAAATACCGGGTGGTGCCCTATAAAGAGCTTTATGTGGACACCGGGCTGGCCTCGGCAAAAGAAGTCACCGAGGCGGGCATAAAAATCGGCGCGCCAGTGGTCTATGCGCCCAATGTGGTTGAACTGGCCAACGACCGGGTTGGGGGCACCAGCGTTGACGACCGGGCCGGGTGCGCGGTTCTGCTGGAGGTGGCGCGGACCTTGAAGAGGCGCAAGTCCGGCCCGCCGGTGCATCTGGTGTTTTCCGTCCTTGAAGAATTCAACCTGCGCGGGGCGCTGCCGGTGGCGCAGAAGCTTGCGCCCGACATTGCCATCCAGATTGACCTGATGCTGGCCTCGGATACCCCGGACATGGAGAAAGGCGGCGACATGAAGCTTGGGGGCGGGCCGGGCATGAGCCTTTATTCATTCCACGGGCGCGGCACGCTGAACGGGGTTATCCCGCACCCGGCGCTGGTCAGCCTGTTCGAGGAGACGGCGAAGTCACAAAGCATCCCGCTGCAGCGCAGCGCCGCCACCGGCGTTCTGACCGACCTTTCCTATGTGCAACTGGCGGGTGAAGGGGTTGCCTCAATAGATGTGGGTTTCCCCATGCGCTATTCGCACTCTTCGCTGGAGGTCTGTGACCTTGGCGACCTCGCGGCGCTGGCGCAATTACTTGAATGTGCTCTGGCGCGCATCGGCGCCGATTTTTCCCTGGACCGCGACAGGTATACTTGAATGAGCGCAACCCTTGGCATCGACATCGGCACCTTTGAATCAAAAGGAGTTCTGGTTGACAAGACGGGCAAGGTGCTGGCCCAGGCCAGCCGCCCCCACAAGATGGAGGTGCCGCAGCCGGGCTGGGCCGAGCATCGGCCTGAGGAAGACTGGTGGGGCGATTTTACTTTCATATGCAAACGCCTTCTGTCCGAAACCGGCATTGACCCCAAAGATATAAAGGCCGTGGCCTGCTCCGGCATTGGTCCGTGCATGGCGCCTGTTGATGCTGAAGGCACTCCGCTGATGAATGCTGTGCTCTACGGGGTCGACGGACGGGCACAAAAAGAAATCATCGAGCTTGAGAGGCGTATCGGGGCGGAAAAAATCCTTGAAACCTGTGGCAACGCTCTGACCTCGCAATCGGTGGGGCCAAAAATCCTGTGGCTGCAACGCAATCGCCCCGAAATCTTTGCCAAAACCGCCCATATTTTCACCTGTTCGAGCTTTCTGGTGCATCGTTTGACGGGTCAAAGCGTTATCGACCATTACACGGCGGCCAATTTTTCCCCCCTTTATGACGTGCGTGCGCAGAACTGGACCTCGGAGTTGGTCGGAGACATTGTTGAACTGGAAAAACTCCCCCGTCTTATGTGGTCGGGGGAGATTGCGGGGGAAATCACCGCCAGCGCTGCCCAGGCTACCGGCCTTGCCAAAGGCACGCCGGTTACCGCCGGGACCATCGACGCGGCGGCTGAGGCATTTTCCGTCGGTGTCATCCGGCCCGGTGACATGATGATGATGTATGGCTCAACCATCTTCATCATCCAGGTGACCGACAGCCGCGTGACGGACCCCCGGCTGTGGTATGCGCCCTGGCTGTTTGAGGGCGAGCATGCACTGATGGCCGGTCTGGCGACTTCAGGCACCCTCACCCACTGGTTTGGCGACCAGTTCGCAAAGGAGCTTTCCAAAGACGAGGCTTTCCCCGCTCTGGCCACCGAAGCCGCCGCTTCGCCCCCCGGAGCAAAAGGCTTGCTGGTTCTTCCCTATTTTTCGGGGGAACGCACGCCCATCCATGACGTCAACGCACGGGGCACGTTTTTCGGGCTCAACCTTACCCATGAGCGGGGCGACATGTACCGGGCTCTGATAGAGGGTATCGCCTTTGGCACCCGTCACGTTACCGACACTTTCTGCGAGTTGGGTCATGCTCCCCAAAGGTTGCTGGCAGTGGGCGGGGGCACAAAAAACCGTCTGTGGTTGCAGGCCACCTCCGACATCACCGGCATTGACCAGATTGTCTGCCAAAAAACCGTGGGCGCCAGCTTTGGCAATGCTTTCCTAGCGGCGATGGCCATCGGGACTGCTTCAAAAGAGGACATCGCACACTGGAATCCGGTGTCACAAACCATCGCAACTGTACACCAAGACATTTATGACAAGAATTACGCGCTTTTCCGCCGTCTTTATGAGCAGACGAAGGACATTGCGGCGGAACTGACCTGAAGATTTCAGCGCGGCGCGCGTTTGGCCAGTATGCGTTGCAGGGTGCGGCGGTGCATGTTCAGGCGGCGGGCGGTTTCTGAAACATTGCGATCGCAAAGCTCATAGACACGCTGGATATGCTCCCAGCGTACCCGGTCGGCCGACATGGGGTTTTCTGGGGGAGCGGGCTTTTCGCTCTGCTCGGCCAGAAGCGCCTTGGTGATGTCGTCGGCATCGGCAGGTTTTGCCAGATAGTCAACTGCCCCCAGTTTTACCGCCATCACCGCCGAGGCAATGTTTCCATAGCCCGTCAGAACTATGGCTCGGGCGCCGGGGCGCACCTCATGCAGGGCTGAGACGACTTCGAGCCCGTTGCCATCCTCAAGACGCATGTCAACAACGGCAAAAGCCGGCGGTTCGGGTTTGAGAAGCGCCAGCCCGGCGTCAACTCCCTCAGCAACCCGCACATCGAACCCGCGCCGGGTCATGGCCTGCTCCAGCCTGTTGAGAAAGGGCCTGTCATCATCAACAAGCAAGAGTGATCGGTCCTGTTCCATCAAATCATTGGCGCTGGTCATATGGTGATGCCCTTGAGGTTTGGCTATTTTCGGTTCAGCTTGCGGGCCCGGAGCGTTGAAACATCCGATCCGGGCGCAAGCCTGACAAACTGTCTAATACTTTGTCGGGGGAGAAAGTCAAAGAACGGAATGTTTCCTGCCTGCTTCAAGATCGGTTCTGATCCAGTCCAGGGCAACCCTGGCGTGGCCTTCCAAGTGGGCGTTGGAAAAGCTGATTTTCGCACCGGTTCTCTCCAGCAGCGTTTTGGCAATAAACACGCCCAAACCCAGACCACCGCTGCGGCGGCGCCCTTTTGCACTCAGATAGGGTTCTCCGAGACGATTAAGCAGATCAGGGGCAAACCCAGGCCCATCGTCAGTGATCGTGATCTTGATGCGCGTCGGCTGCCAGCAGGCCTCAATGGTAACCTCAGAGCGGGCAAACTGGGCCGCGTTTTCGATGAGATTTCCCAGTCCGTACAAAAGACCCACATTGCGCACGACAACCGGTTCCTCCTCGGCGGTACCCTGTTTGATAATGTTCAACGGTTTTTCATAATGGGTGAAGGGCTGTGTCAGTTCAGCCAGCAGTTCAGAAAGCGGCACGGCCCTGAACAGATCTTCCTCTGTATCGTCCAAGGAGCGCAACTTGGACAGAATGTTTCGACAGCGTGCGGATTGTTCAATGATGAGGCGCACGTCTTCCCGCAGAGGACCTTCATCCACCTCTCCAAGCATTTCCTTTGCCGCCAGGGCGATGGTGGACAGGGGTGTGCCCAGTTCGTGAGCGGCGGCTGCGGCCAGCCCGTCAAGCTCTGAAAGACGCTGCTGGCGTGAAAGTGCCAGTTCAGTTGCCGCCAGCGCATCGGCCAACTGACGCGCCTCGTGGGCGACACGGCCGGCGTAAACCGCAACAAAAGCATAACCGCTGAGCAGTGCAATCCAGATACCCCCGATATAAAGGGGTTCAAACATGATCGGGCGTTCTCCATGCCAGGGCAAAGGCATATGTGAGAGCGCCAGGGCCGATGTCAGGGCCGCCGCCAGAACACTGACCAGAATGGTTTCGCGTATGGGCAGAATGGAAGCCGAAACCGAAACAGGTGCCAGCAACAAAATGGCAAAAGGATTCTCAAGCCCCCCCGTGAGCCAGAGCAGGCCGGCAAGCTGCAGGCTGTCAAAGGCCAGCTGGGCGGCAGCCAGAACATTCGTTGGGCGGTGGCCGATACCAAAGCGCAGCACAAGCCCAATATTGAACACGGCCGAAATGGCAATCAGGGTCAGACACTGAAACAGGGGCACAGGGAAGCCCAACCCGAACGCCACGTAAAGCACAGCAAGAGTCTGGGCAGCAAGCGCCAGCCAACGAAGACGAACGAGTGTGGACAAGCGCAAGGGTCTGAACATGCTCGCTGTCTCAGGCCCGCTTGTTGACATTTTATTCATACTTGGTGGTGCCCTGACTGGTTTTTGGCTGGTTTTGCCGGACTTTTGGAGAATACCCGTTGCCCCATGGATGTTCAGGTCACGCATTTCAAGACCCCAAAAAACCGAAATTTTGTCTTGCGGGAGTTTTTTTTTACCCCACATCTGGCCTGTTCGAGATTGGGAGAATAGAAATGAGCACATCTATTATTAAACCGGAATGGTCCTTCATTACCATCGCCCTGATGGTTCTTGGCTTCGTTATTTGGTGGCCCCTTGGTCTGGCCGTTCTGGCCTATATCCTGTGGGGAGAGCGTTTTGGCGGTTCTTCAGAGAAAGCGGAGCGCTGGGTTCACAAGCAAAAGGGTGCATGGAGTTGCGCAAAGGGCCGACGTCGCGGACGCCGTCATTCCAGCGGAAACGTGGCCTTTGATGAGTACCGCGAAGAGCAGATGAAGCGTCTGGACGAAGAACGCAAGCGACTGGACGAGGAGATCAACCAGTTCCAGGATTTCGTGCACAATCTGCGCATGGCCCGCGACCGGGAAGAGTTCGACCGCTTCATGCGCGAGCGTGGCGACAACCAGTCGGGTTCGTACTATTCGGATAACGTTGTCGAAGGTTCTGTGAGTTCCAAGAAGCGCTCCGACAAGGACTAGTATTCAAGGATCAGGGTTTTCGCCCGAACAGAAAACCTGCCCCAAAGGAACGCCCCAAAACGGGGCGTTTTTTTGCTATGTTCGTTGCGAAACCGAATCGCAGTTCTTCAAGCATATCTGACCGATATCTTCATGATTTTTGCAGCCAAACCCTGGCCTGAACGCACTGAAATCAACGTTGACGGGCGGGCGGTGAGCGTCAATGTCCGCGTCAACAAACGCGCGCGCTACTACCGGCTGTCACTGTCGCGGGCCGGGGAGCCGGTTCTGAGTGTACCGGCTTCAGGGCGCTGGAAAGAAGCCAGAAAATTTCTGGAGAAACAAACAGGCTGGCTGGGTCAGCGCCTTGAAAACCATCCCAAACCGGTCTTTTTTGAACATGGGGTCAAAATACCTTTTAAGGGATGCCCCGTGCGCATTGTCTCCAGCGCCAGCATCCGCGGCCAGGTGACAATTGTCGATGACGAAACAGGCCCGGGGCTTTTGGTGCCCGGAGGCAAAGCCCATCTGGCCCGGAGGCTGACCGACTGGCTAAAATCCGAGGCGCGGAACGCTCTTGAGGAGCGCTCATCTTTCCACGCGGCCCGGCTCGGTGTCAGTGTGAAGACTGTCCGGGTGCGCTCGCAATCCACCCGCTGGGGCTCGTGTTCGCGTGCGGGGGTGCTCAACTATAACTGGCGGCTCATTCTTGCCCCTCCCTTTGTGCTCGACTATGTGGCCGCCCATGAGGTTGCGCACCGGTGCGAGATGAATCACTCTGATGCCTTCTGGGCCAAAGTCCGCCAGACATTGCCGAAAATGGATGAGGGGCGGGCCTGGCTCAAGGCCAATGGCCCGGCGCTGATGGCTTATGAACCACGAAAATAGGGTGCCTGCAGTCTCTCACTGACGGGCACACTTGCGGTCTTACGCCGACGGGCTGGCTTTTTCTGGCAACGCCAGATATTTTGCGGTCGCCTTGCCGAACCGAAAAACCGGTTCCCACTTTTTCTGGCAACGCTCCGTTAATTCCCGAACAGGTCGTTTATCAGGTCGACGAGCGTGCGCCTCTGCGGTTCGGGTTCGGGGGCACTGGGATCGACATCAAGGGGGGGGACATAACCGTAGGAGCCGGGCAATTCGGTTGGTGGCAGGCCCTGATGGGCCCGGGTCATGAATTCGGACCAGATTTCAACCGGCAGCGAGCCGCCACCGACCCGGATCATGGGTGAATTATCATCATTGCCCAGCCAGACGCCGGTGACAAGTCTTGCCGAGTAGCCCACAAAAACCGCATCGCGGTTGGACTGGGTGGTGCCGGTTTTCCCGGCAATGGGCCAGCCGGCGAGGTGGGCGCTCTTGCCGGTGCCGATTTCAATGGCTGAGGCCAGCATGTCGTTCATCATCGCCACCTGTTCGGGGGCGATAACCTGGCCCGGTCCTGAGGGGATGCTCTGATAGAGCACCTCGCCTTCGGTGGTAGTGATGGAGGTGATGACGTGGGGTATGACACCAACCCCGCCATTGGCGAAGGGCGTAAAGGCTCCCGTCAGTTCAAGCAGCGAGATTCCGGCAGTTCCCAGGGCAATGGAGGGCACGGGCTGGATTTCGGACGAAATGCCAAGGCGATAGGCGGTGTTGATAACCGCTTCGGGGGTCACGGCGATGGCAAGCCGTGCGGCTACCGTGTTCAGGGAATAGGCAATGGCCTGGCGCAGGGTGACATCACCGGCATACTGGCCGTTATAGTTTTCGGGCTGCCAGCCCTCATAGTCCAGCGGTGCGTCCTGGACGATGGTATCGGGGGTATAGCCCGCTTCGAGTGCCGTGAGGTACACGATGGGCTTGAAGGAAGAACCTGGCTGACGCCTTGCGGTTATGGCCCGGTTATACTGGCTGTCGGAATAGTCAACTCCCCCGACAATGGCCTGCACCGCACCATCGGTGTTCATGGAAACCAGCGCCCCTTGGGAAAAATTGCGCTCTTCGCCGTTCTTGGCCACCATTTCGCGCACGGTGAACTCGGCGAATTTCTGCAAATCCCAGTCAATGGTGGTGGTGACAATCACATCACTTCGCACTTCGCCGATATAGGACTCCATCAGGCTTTCAACCCAGTCGGCCACATAGAACTCGGCCCCAGCCACCCGCGTGCGAATGCGTTTGTTGGGGTCGATGGCGGCGGCCTGGGCTTCGGCCTGGGAAATATAGCCCTCCTCGGCCATGGCCCCGAGCACCACCCGGGCGCGCTGGGCGGAAGCTTCGGGGTTTTTGTCCGGTGACAGGCGTGAAGGAGCCTTGAGCAGTCCGGCCATGATGGCGGCCTCGCCAAGGGAAAGATTGCGCGCCGATTTTCCGAAATAACGCTGCGAGGCTGCTTCAATGCCGAAGGCTCCAGCCCCGAAATAGACCCGGTTGAGATAAAGCTCGATAATTTCAACTTTTGTGTAGTTGCGCTCCAGCCAGATGGCGAGCAGTGCCTCCTGCACCTTGCGCCCCAGGGTCTGGTCGGGGGTCAGAAACAGGTTTTTGGCTACCTGCTGGGTGATTGTGGAACCCCCGGCGGTGATGCGCCCGGCCTGAATGTTGCCAATCATCGCTCGTGTTATGCCAATCAGGTCAATGCCGAAATGGTCAAAAAACCGCCGGTCCTCGATGGCGATAACGGCGGCGGGCACATATTCGGGCAACTCATAAAAAGCCACCGCTTCTCCCCCCATCTTGCCTCGATTTGAGATGAGCTGTCCGTTGGCGGCGACAATGCGAATGTTGGCGGGCCGGTCGGGAACCGCCCAACTGTCGGAGGCGGGCAATTGCACGGCATAGTAGACAATGATGCCGACGATAGCGATGCCGGCCCAGATGCCCAGCACCATGCCCCAGTAGAACATTTTTCCGATAACACGCCAGAAGGTCAGGGGTTTTTTGGCGCGGCCACGTCTCTTGGGAGCGTTTTTCCGGGTACCGGCAGCTTTGGCGCTGGCAGGGGGTTTGCGGGTCGGGGCCTTTTGGGGCCTGGTGCCCTTACGCGCAGGCCTGCGCCCGCTTTTTGCGGGGCCGCCAATCCGGTCTTTTGGGTTTAATTTAATATCCATCCATACCCTGACGCCCTCTCCAAAGGGCGGCTCAATACCGGGGAAAAAAGCGCTTTTAGCCCCGGCTGATAGGCTATCCATGCTAATTGTGGCCCCTTTAAGGGGGGTTAACTTTTGGGGCGGCAAAAACTCCTGATGTCAGGGCGACCAGACCTTGTTGCACCCGCCCTCCGGTTCTTGTGGCCCGGTGTAAACAAATGACATCCCCCACCCCGACCCCGCTCCACAAAGTGGGGAGGGCAAAAAAGTGTCGCTACACGAAAGGCGGGGTTCATTTTTCGTCGTCATTGCGAACGCCAACAGGCGCATGGCAATCCAGTTCTGGTGATGAAATTTTTCCGGATTGTTTCGTCGTTTCACTGCTCATAATAACGAGACGATTTATACGTCCAGATTGGCCACGTTGAGGGCATTGGTGAGGATGAAGTCGCGGCGCGGCTCCACCAGGTCGCCCATGAGCTGGGAGAAGATGGTGTCGTTTTCCTCGTTCTGCTCCACCTGCACCTGGAGCAGAGTGCGGGCGTTGGGGTCGAGCGTTGTCTCCCAGAGTTGCTCGGGGTTCATTTCCCCAAGTCCCTTGTAACGTTGCAGGGAGACACCCTTGCGCCCGGCGCCGGTGACCGCCTCGAACAGGGCGAAGGGTCCGTGCAGGGTCTGGCTGACCTCCTTGCGCCTCAGAACGGCGGGCCCCGAAAAAGCCTCGCTGAGAATTTTGGAAAACTTTCGCAACCGGGCGATGTCGGCGGAAGCCAGAAGCTGGGCGTCAAGCACATGCACCTCTTCAACGCTGCGCACTGTACGTGAGAAGCGCAAACCCCCTTCACCATCAGAGGCACCCCGCCAGCCACGCTCGACATCGTCGGCTATCTGGTCGAGACGGGCGGCAATGGCTGCGCCCAGCCTCTCAGCGGACGACTCAACCTCAATCTCTCCTGCCTCAAATGCCCCGGCGATGGCAGCCTGCTCGACCAGGGTACGATTGTAGCGGGTGTTGAGCGCGTTGATAGCGTGCACCACGTCGCGGGCCTGCTCCACGATATGGGTAAGGTCGACTCCGGCGTGGGCGGTGCCGTCGGCGGTGGTCAAAATCGCTTCGTCGGTACCGGCGGCCAGAAGATAATCTTCCAAAGCGCGTTCGTCCTTGAGATATTGTTCGGACTGGCCGCGCTTGACCTTGTAGAGCGGAGGCTGGGCGATATAGAGGTGTCCGCGCTCGATGAGCGGCAGCATCTGGCGGAAGAAGAAGGTCAGCAGCAGCGTGCGGATGTGAGCGCCGTCAATATCGGCGTCAGTCATGATGATGATTTTATGATAGCGCAGCTTGTCGGCGTCGAATTCCTCGCGCCCGATGCCGGTGCCCAGCGCCGTAATCAACGTGCCCACCTGTTCGGAGGATAGCATACGGTCAAAGCGGGCGCGCTCGACGTTGAGGATTTTACCACGCAAGGGGAGCACGGCCTGGGTGGCGCGGTCGCGCCCCTGTTTTGCCGAGCCCCCGGCGCTATCCCCCTCGACGATGAACAGTTCGGATTTCGCCGGGTCGCGTTCCTGGCAATCGGCGAGCTTGCCGGGCAGGGAGGAAATATCGAGCGCCGACTTGCGTCTTGTCAGTTCTCGGGCCTTGCGGGCGGCCATGCGGGCGGCAGCGGCTTCGGCGACCTTGGAGACGATTGCCTTGGCCTCGGTGGGGTGCTCCTCAAACCACTGACCCAACTTGTCGCCGACCGCGCCCTCAACGATGGGGCGCACCTCGGAGGACACCAGCTTGTCCTTGGTCTGGGAGGAAAATTTGGGGTCGGGAACCTTGACCGAAAGCACGCAGGTCAGCCCTTCGCGGCAATCGTCACCCGTCAACTGCACCTTTTCGCGCTTGAGAACGCCCGAACTGTCGGCATAACCGATGACCTGTCGCGTCAGAGCACCGCGCAGGCCCGCCAGATGGGTGCCGCCGTCGCGCTGGGGAATGTTGTTGGTAAAACACAGGACATTTTCGTGATAGCTGTCGTTCCACCACAGGGAGACCTCGACACTGGTGCCGTCTTTTTCAACCTCAAAGGAAATCGGTTTGTTGATGAGAGAAGATTTGGCCTTGTCAAGAAACAGCACAAACTCCTCAAGCCCCCCTTCATAATGAAGGTCAACCGTTTGCTTTTCCGCATGGCGATTGTCCGTTAAGAGAATACGCACCCCCGAGTTGAGGAAAGCCAGCTCGCGCAGGCGATGCTCAAGGGTTTTGAAGTCGAACTCAACCATGCTGAAGGTGTCCCCAGAGGGCATGAAGGACAATTCAGTGCCGGTAAAGTCTCCGGCATCGCCTGTGACACTGAGGGGTGCGTCGGCCACCCCGTGGGTGAAGGCCATTTCATGGAACTTGCCGTCCCGACCGATTTTGAGCCTGAGCCAGACCGAAAGGGCGTTGACCACGGAAACCCCCACCCCGTGCAGACCACCTGAAACCTTATATGAGTTCTGGTCGAACTTCCCCCCGGCGTGAAGCTGGGTCATGATCAGTTCGGCGGCGGAAATACCCTCCCCTGTGTGAATATCCACCGGGATGCCGCGCCCGTTGTCAGTAACCGTGACGGAACCATCGGCGTTCAGAGTCACGGTTACCAGGTCGGCATGCCCTGCCAGCGCCTCGTCAATGGCGTTGTCGACCACCTCATAGACCATGTGATGCAGGCCCGAGCCATCATCTGTGTCCCCGATATACATGCCGGGACGCTTGCGCACCGCGTCAAGCCCTTTGAGCACCTTGATGGAATCCGCATCATAGTCCGCTTCGGGTGCGGGGGAAGCATTGTTGCTCTGGTCGGGATTTTCTGTATCGCTCATTTGGGTCCGAATCAGGGTGAAAGTCACTAAAGAATGTTCTAGAGCATTCGAGGCACAAGCCCAAGCAAAATGGCGGTTTTCGAGGGTACAGGGTTGCAAACACCAACCCTTGGCACGCGCGCCCTAACCCAACTGATGCAGGGCACCATCAATGACCATGATATTCTGCGCGTCGGGAGCCATTTCCTTGAACAGAACCGGATCGGTGCCGGTCATCCATACCTGCGTGTTGAGATGGTCAAGAGCATCAAACAGGGCGGCGCGGCGCAAGGGGTCAAGATGGGCGGCGATTTCATCGAGCAGCAAAAGCGGGGTCAGGCCGGTCATGGCGGCAACCAGCCGGGCGTGGGCCAGCACCAGCCCGATGAGCAGCCCTTTTTGCTCGCCGGTGGAGCACAGGCGCGCGGGCATGGCCTTTTGCGCGTGTGCAACTCTTAAATCAATGCGGTGAGGGCCAACCAAGGTGCGTCGGGCCGCCCGGTCCTCATGGCGGCTGTCCCGCCAGCGTTCAACAAGGGCCTGTTCAAGGGCAGTGGAGGAGGCAAAGCTCTCGCCTTCCTTGAAAAGCGGAGTCAGCGCAAGAAGGGCCGCGGGGAAGGCACTTTCCATATCTGCGCCGGCCAGATGCTGGAGATGACCCAAGGCATCGGTGCGGGCAAAATATATGGCGGCGGCAAATCCGGCCATCTGGGCTTCAATAGCGGCAGTCCAGGCCGGGTCGGCATTCTCTTCAAGCAGGCGGTTGCGCTGGCGCATGGCTTTATCAAAGGCTGCGACCGAGAGCCCATGATCGGGGATGAGGGTCATCACCAGACGGTCCAGAAAACGTCGACGGTCGGCGGCAGGGCCGGTAAACAGTCCATCCATTGCCGGGGTGAGCCAGAGCAGGCGAAGATAGGCGCCAAGGTCCTCGACCGCTTTGGCGTTGACGCCATTTATGCGCACACGGCGTCCACTTTCGATGCCGGCGTTGCCGGTGCCGATATCAACAGGCCCGTCGGGTGTTTCGATGGTTGCGGCCACCGCCCATATGCCTTCACCCCCGGTCTGGGACAGCGTATCAAAAGGTGCGCCGCGCAAGCCCCGCCCCGGGGAAAACAGGGACAGGGCTTCGATGAGATTGGTTTTGCCCGCGCCATTGGCCCCGCTCAGCACCACGTGGCGGTGGTCGATGTCCAGAGCCGCTGTGGCGTAATTGCGAAACCCGGTCAGGCGCAGCCGGGAAATGTAGCGGTCTGGTTTTGCCATGGATGCCTGTCTTTAACGGCCACACCGCCCCTGTGCAACAAAACTCCCCTGCTGGCGCTCACACCCGCATGGGCATCAGCACATAAAGGGCGTTGGCTTCTTTCTCGTCCCTGACAAGGGTGGGGGCACCGCTGTCGCCGAACAGAAAAACCGCGTTCTCAGACTTTATCTGAGCCAGAATATCAAGCAGGTAGCGGGCATTGAAGCCGATTTCAAAGCTGTCATCCTCATAGTGCACGGGCAGTTCTTCGGTGGCATTACCATGTTCGGGGTTGGTGACGGAGAGTTCGAGCATGCCTTCATTCAATGACAGCTTGACCGCTTTTCCGCCACGCTCAGACGCAATGGTTGAAACACGGTCAACGGCTGCGGAAAAACCCGCGGTGTCCACCTGCATTTCCTTGTCGTTGTTCTTGGGCATCACGCGTTCGTAATCGGGGAAGGTGCCTTCTATGAGTTTTGATAGCAAAACAACCTCGCCCAAAGAGATGCGGATTTTCGTGTCGGAGAGTTCAATCTCCACATCGCCTTCCACCCCGTCGAGCAGCTTTTGCACTTCGGTCACCGCCTTGCGCGGCACGATGATGCCGGGCATGGCTTCAGACCCGGCAGGGGCGGCCACATCGGTGCGGGCCAGCCGGTGGCCGTCGGTGGCGGCGGCGCGCAAAAGCTGGGCGCCGTTCTCCTCAATGGTATGGAAATAGATGCCGTTGAGATAATAGCGGGTTTCTTCGTTGGAAATGGCAAACTGAGTGCGGGCGATAAGTCCTGCCAGGTCGGGGGCCGGAATTGAAAACTCATGGGGGAAGTCGCCCGATTTCAGGTCAGGGAAACCATCGGGGGACAGGCAGGAGAGAAAAAACCGCGAGCGCCCGGAGTTGATGCGCATCTGCTCGGCCCCGTCGGTTTCAATATGCACCTCGGCCCCGTCGGCCAGCTTGCGCACAATCTCAAACAGCGTATGGGCGGGAACCGTGGTTGCGCCAGACGTCGAAACCATTGCGGGCACGGTTTCGGTTACCTCGATGTCAAGGTCGGTGGCCCGCAACTTCAGGGCATTGTCCTCCGCTTCAATCAGCACATTGGCCAGAATGGGATAGGTGTTTCGGCGCTCGACCACCCGGTGGACATGGCCCAGAGATTTGAGCAGATGGTTGCGTTCCAGCGTCACTTTCATGGCGTTTAAGTCCCTTAATCCATATTCCCTTCGCGTTGCTCTTCCGCGCAATGGCAAAACAGCCCAAAAAAACGAAGGGAAGTGAAACTTGCCCACCGGTGCGCAAAAGGCAAGACCCAACAGGGAATTGCTCACGGAAGTTGGGGCAAAATGGGTTATTTTCCTTCAATTTCCTCGCGCAATATCTCAAGTTCGAGCCATTGGTTCTCTATTTCGTCGTGTTCGTCCTGTTTTTGGCTCAACTCAGCGCTGGCCCGGGCAAACTCCTCCGGGTCGCGCCCAAAAAGGGCAGGATCGGACAGAAGCGCTTCCAACTGCTTGATCCGGGTCAAAAGCCTGGACATTTTTCCGGGCAGGGTTTCCAGGGCGTGCTTTTGCCTGAACGATAGCTTGCGCTTTTTTTGCACTGGCGGGGACCGGAGAGAGGCGGCCTTTGCTTTTGTGGTTTCCCGGGGAACAGGAGTCCCTCTGACACCGGATCCGCGAATGCCAACCATATCCGAATACCCTCCGGCGTACGATGTCCAGCGTCCCTCGCCTTCGGCAATCAGGGTAAGTGTGGCGACACGGTCAATGAAATCACGGTCGTGGCTGACCACAAGCACTGTGCCGGGATAATCCGAGATGGTTTCCTGAAGCAGGTCCAGGGTCTCCAGATCAAGATCATTGGTGGGTTCGTCCAGCACCAGAACGTTGGAAGGCAGCGCCAGGGCGCGTGCCAGCATGACCCGGGCGCGCTCGCCGCCGGAGAGGACACCAAGCGGTGTGGTCAGCTGCTCGGGGGTGAAAAGAAAGTCCTTCATGTAGGCGATGACATGCTTCTGGACACCATTGATGAGAACCGTGTCCCTGCCGCCTCCGGTCAGGGCATCCCCAAGGCTTGTGCGGGGTTCCAGAGCCGAACGGGTCTGGTCGAGCAGGGCAAGTTCAATGTTGGCGCCAAGCCGCACCTCCCCGGTGTCGGGGGCCGAATTGCCGGTGAGCAGATTTATCAGCGTGGTTTTGCCAACACCGTTGGGTCCAACTATGGCCACCCGGTCGCCCCGAAGCACCCGCAGGGAAAAGTCCGAAACCAGCGTGCGGCTGCCAATTGTCTTTGAAACGGATTTGGCGTCAATGACGATCGTGCCGCTTTGTTTGCCGGCAGCGACGCTGATTCTGAGCTCGGAACCTGCATTCCTGGAGATGCTGCTCTGCTGGCGCAACTGGTGGAGCTGTCTCAGGCGACGCACATTGCGCTTGCGGCGCGCGGTCACTCCGTAGCGCAGCCAGTGCTCCTCGGCCACAACCTTGCGCCCCAGCTTGTGGCGGGCGAGTTCCTCTTCGTCAAGCACACCGTCCCGCCATTTTTCGAAATGCACAAACCCCCGGTCGAACTGCCGGGTCCGCCCGGCATCGAGCCACAGCGTTTTGCGCGTGAGAGCTTTAAGAAACGTCCGGTCGTGGGAAATAATGACCAGCGCGCTTTTGATGGATTTCAATTCAGCCTCCAGCCATTCAATGGCGGGCAGGTCGAGGTGGTTGGTCGGTTCATCGAGCAGCAGCACGTCGGGCTCGGGGGCCAGCACACG
Source organism: Devosia sp. (assembly GCA_011322005.1). GTDB lineage: Bacteria > Pseudomonadota > Alphaproteobacteria > Rhizobiales > Devosiaceae > DROE01. The sequence goes on along the minus strand of DROE01000180.1, from coordinate 1,231 downwards.
GGCAAGGGCGGCGCGCCGGGTTTCGCCTCCTGAAAGCTGGCTGGTTTTTTCCTTTCCACTCAAGCGCAGGCGCTCGAGCAGATAGGAGGCCCGGTAGGGATCCTGCCCCGGCCCCAGACCATGCTCTACATAATCCAGGGTCGTGGCGAAGGCGCAAAGGTCAGGCTCCTGGGGCAGGTATTGAAGCGTTGTGCCGGGTTGAATAAAGCGGGTGCCGTGGTCGGCTTCAATCATGCCTGCGGCTATTTTGAGCAGGGTGGACTTGCCCGAACCGTTGCGCCCCACCAGCGCCAGACGCTCGCCGGGGGAAACAGAAAAAGAGGCCTCGCCCAGCACAGGGGCGCCGCCAAAGCTCAGGGAAACATTTTGCAGGGCAAGAAGCGGTGGCGCCATGGGGTGTGGATTACCGGTTAGGGCAGGAGGTCTGTCTTGCCTACTCCAGTTCGGCCAGCATGCGCTTTAACAGCTCAATCTCCTGACACAGATCACCATCGTCCTGCATCAACTGCTCGACCTTGCGGACTGAGTGGAGAACCGTCGTGTGATCCCTTCCACCGAAACGACGGCCTATTTCGGGGAGGGATCGCGAGGTCAAAGACTTGGCCAGATACATGGCTATCTGTCGCGGGCGCACAATATCTCGCGACCGGCGCGACGAAAGCAAATCGGTGCGCGGGATCTTAAAATGGCGCGAAACGATGCGCAGGATGTCGTCGATACGCACCCGGGGCGCTTCGCGGGTTCGGATAAGGTCGGCAAGGGTCTTTTCGGCCAGCGGTACGGTGATGGCCTCCCCGGTGAGATGGTTGGCGGCAACGAGGCGATTGACGGCCCCGTCAAGGTCGCGCCCGTGAGAGGTAACCGAAAGCGCTATATACTCAACGACCGCAGGGGGAAATATGATGCCGGGAAAACGTGTCGCGGCAATCTCTGCACGTCGGCTTACAATAGCGCGACGCAAATCCAGATCAAATTTGGCGATGGGCACCACCAGACCACCCGAGAGGCGGGAGCGCACACGTTCGTCGAGCATCTCAAGGTCGCGCGGAGGAGCATCTCCGGCGACAACCACCTGTCTGGCTCCGGTGATGAGCACCGAAAGCGTGTGACCAAATTCGGTGGCTGACTTGCCCTGGAGAAATTGCAGGTCGTCAATCAACAGCAGGTCGATCTGGCGCAGCCATTCCTTGAAAGCCAGTGCTGACTGACGCTTAACGGCGGTAATGAAATG
>DROE01000179.1 GCA_011322005.1 Devosia sp. | reverse complement strand
TTGTTTCGGGTGCGGGGTTTCGGGGGACCATTTCAGGTTCTTGACCGAGCACGGGGGCCTGAGTTTCCCCGAAGCTGTGGAAAAGCTGGCCGGGGTTGCCGGTATTCCCCTGCCGGCGCGTGATGAAAGGGCCGAACGGCGCGACGCTGAACGGGCGAGTCTGCACGATGTTATGGAGCTTGCGGCGCAATATTTTGAAGCGGCGCTGGCCCACAATATCGGGGCGCGGGCGCGGGGCTATCTCAACGAGCGTCAGGTGTCGGCGGCGATGCAGGTGCGTTTTCGCATCGGGTTTGCCCCGGACAGCCGCAACGGCCTGAAGGAACACCTGGCGGCCAACGGGGTGAGCGCCGAACAGATTGCCGCTTCGGGCCTTGTGGTTCATGGCGAGGATATTGCGGTGCCCTATGACCGGTTTCGCAACCGGGTGATGTTCCCGATTACCGATTTCCGGGACAAGGTAATTGCCTTTGGCGGGCGGGCAATGGACCCCAACGCGCGGGCCAAATATCTCAACTCGCCCGAAACCGAACTCTTCCACAAACGCCAGACGCTTTATAACGGCTTTGCGGCGCGCAAGAGCACCCGCGAAGGCAAGCCGGTAATCGTGGTTGAGGGCTATCTGGATGTGATCGCGGCGGTCTCGGCGGGATTTGAGGGGGCGGTGGCACCGTTGGGCACGGCGCTCAGCGAAGAACATGTGGGGCTCCTGTGGCGCATGAGCGACAATCCGGTCCTGTGTTTTGACGGCGATGAAGCCGGGCAGCGGGCCATGGCGCGCACATGCGAAATTGTCCTGCCCATGCTGGAGCCGGGAAAGACCGTCAAGGTTGCAACCCTTCCTGAGGGCATGGACCCTGACGATTTAATCCACGAGCAGGGGGGGGCAGCTTTTGGCGAGCTTGTCGCCGGGGCGCGCCCGCTGTCCGAAATCGTCTGGAGCCTTGAGACGGCAGGCGGTGTGCCCGGAACTCCCGAAGAACGGGCGGCGCTGGAGCAGCGGCTGCGGGCCCTCGCCGGTACAATCCGCAATTCTTCGATAAGGCACCATTATTCGCAGGCGTTTCGAGAAAAGCTCAATGCGTTTTTCGCGCCGGTGCGCCGGAACCAGAACAATAGCTGGCGTGGTGGCGGGCAGAGGCGCGGTGAATGGGGGCAGGGCAGCCGCCAGGCGGGCGGGAAAACTCCGCGCGCGGTGGTTTCGGAATCTTTTCGAAACTCACGGCTGCTCAAGAAGGGGGCAGCGGTTGATTTTACATCGCGTGAAGCGGTCATCATCCTGTCGCTGGTGCATCACCCCGAACTGGCCGAAACGCGGCTTGAGCGGCTGGCAGCGCTCGAGTTTCGCTCGCAAAGCGCCCGCCGGATGCTTTCAGCGCTGATTGATGCGATTACCCACGAAGGGGAAGACGAGACCGAAACCCTTTCCCAGCGCCTCAGCGGGCAGGGGTTTGAAGGGGAACTCACTCAGATGCGCACCCTGCTGGCAGCGCAGGGCGTGTGGCAGAGCGGGGCGGAAATCAACCTGATTGACGCCGAAACGGGCTTAAATCACGCGCTGGCCTTGCATTATAAATCGGTTGAGCTAAATAGGGAACTCAGAGCAGCCGAAACAGCGCTCGGGCAAGACCCAAGCGAAGAGTCATTCGAACGGCTGAAAGACATCCAGAACCAGATTACCAGTGTCGATGGCACGGAAGCGTTGATCGAGGGGTTTGGTTCACTATCGGGACGTGCAACACCCAGCTTTTGATTGAAAAAGCGCGGAAGGTGGGGCGCGTTTTGTGTGCTTTCGGGCGCATCAGACGCCGATGGTGAGCCGGTTGCGGCGAGTTAATTTTGCCAAACTGTTTTTCCCTCTCTTTACGATGCGCAAAGCCATCACCATCTAGAGTCTGAGTTCTGGGACGAATTGGAGCGGCATCCGGCCTTTTGGGCGCGGTGGCCTGCTTCCAGCTATTTGACCGCTTCACCCAGACCCCGGGGTGCCAGGAGACAATTGATGGCGAGTAAAGCGCAGACCAAGGAAACCGAAAAATCTCAAGACGTAGCCGAAGCCACTGATGGTCCGTTGCTCGACATGTCCGATGCGGCGGTCAAGAAGCTCATCAGGGCCGCCAAGAAGCGCGGCTACGTAACCTATGACGAGATCAACGCGGTTTTGCCTTCGGATCAGGTGACCTCCGAGCAGATAGAAGATGTGATGTCGATGTTCTCGGATATGGGCATCAACGTCATTGATGAAGACGAGGAGCCGGAAGCCACTACCGCCGCCTCAGCCACCGGCACCAAACTGGCCACGACCACCGGCACCGCCGTTCAGAGCAAATCCAATGCCCGCGAAGGTTCGGACCGCACCGATGATCCGGTGCGCATGTATTTGCGCGAAATGGGCACGGTGGAGCTGTTGAGCCGCGAGGGCGAGATTGCCATTGCCAAGCGCATCGAAGCGGGCCGGGAAACCATGATCGAGGGCCTTTGTGAAAGCCCGCTGACCTTCCAGGCGATTATCATCTGGCGCGATCAGCTCAACGAGGGCGAAATTCTGTTGCGCGACATTATCGACCTTGAGGCGACCTATGCGGGGCCTGATGCCAAGCAGGTGGCCCAGGAAACGCCGCCGTTGCGCGGGCCAAACGGCAATATCGTGCTTCCGGCAAAATCGCACACGGTGGAGGCGGAAAAGCGCGAAGCGGCCGCCGCCGAGGGGCTTGATGGCGAGGTTGAAGGGGAGGCGGAGGACGATGATGAGTTTGAAGCCAATCTCTCATTGTCGGCGATGGAGGCCGAACTCAAGCCTCAGGTGGTCGAACAGTTCGACACCATTGCCGATATCTATGGCAAAATGCGCAAGTTGCAGGATCAGCATACCGAGTACCAGTTGGCAGCAAAGGAGCTCAGCACCCGCGAGGTGAAGAAGCTCGACAGCCTGCGTTCCGAAGTCATTGTGATCGTCAAGTCGCTGGCGTTGAACAATTCGCGTATCGAAAGCCTGGTCGAGCAGCTTTACGACATCAACAAAAGCCTGATGCGTCTGGAGGGGCGGCTGATGCGGCTGGCCGACAGCTATGGCATCAAGCGCAAGGCGTTTCTTGAGGCCTATTACGGCAGCGAACTTGACCCGGAATGGGCCAACAGAATGGCCAAAAGCAAGGAGCACGGCTGGGGAGAGTTCATCAAGCGCGAATTTGACATGATTTATGAACTGCGCAGCGACATCCAGACGCTGGCAGCGGAGTCCGGCGTTGATATTTCGGAGTTCCGGCGCCTGGTCAACAAGGTGCAGAAAGGCGAGCGCGAGGCGGCGATTGCCAAGAAGGAAATGGTTGAAGCAAACCTTCGGCTGGTGATTTCCATTGCCAAAAAATATACCAACCGCGGCCTGCAATTCCTCGACCTCATTCAGGAGGGCAATATCGGGCTGATGAAGGCGGTGGACAAGTTCGAATATCGCCGGGGCTATAAATTCTCCACCTATGCCACCTGGTGGATCCGTCAGGCGATCACCCGCTCGATTGCCGATCAGGCGCGCACCATCCGCATTCCGGTGCATATGATCGAAACCATCAACAAGATTGTGCGTACTTCGCGCCAGATGCTGCACGAAATCGGGCGTGAACCGACGCCGGAGGAACTGAGCCAGAAGCTGCAAATGCCGCTTGATAAAGTGCGCAAGGTACTCAAAATCGCCAAGGAGCCGATTTCTTTGGAAACGCCCATTGGCGACGAAGAAGACAGCAATCTGGGGGATTTCATCCCTGACACCAATGCGTTGCAGCCAATTGATTCTGCTATCCAGAGCAACCTGCGGGCAACGACAACGCGGGTTCTGGCTTCGCTCACCCCGCGCGAGGAGCGGGTGCTTCGCATGCGTTTTGGTATCGGCATGAACACCGATCACACTTTGGAAGAGGTGGGTCAGCAATTCTCCGTGACCCGCGAACGCATCCGCCAGATTGAGGCCAAGGCCCTGCGCAAGCTCAAACACCCCAGCAGAAGCCGCAAGCTGCGGAGCTTTCTGGATAATTAGATGTATGGGTAAGACAGTTGTTTTTCAAAAGGCCCGGCCCGGCGCCGGGCTTTTCTAATCCGTGCGCAATCCTTCGAAAATGGCACTTATCGCGGCCAGATAGTCGTTTGGATCATCTCCCTTTGACACTCCGAGTGCTGCGCGGTCGAACATTGCTGACATCAGGTTGGTCAAAGCCCTGAGGGGAAGCTGGCCTAACGTGCCCGTCGCCATGGCCGCTTCCAGGCCTTCGCGGAGAGAAAGTGCGGCGTTTTCAGCGTCGATGCGTTCCATCTCAGCTTGCCCCAGAACGGCCGGCCCGTCCAAAAGCAAAAGCCGGGCACGACCCGGTTCGGCCATCGCCGTCATGAATATGCCTGCCCCCCTGGTCAGTGCCGCATAGGTATCTTCGTCATTCGCGGTGCGCTTCCTGATTTCATCGGCGACAGCTGCTGCCTCCTGCATTACGACTGCCCGGAACAGGCCCTGCTTGTCGGCGAAATGATGATAGAGCGCTCCGCGGGTCACCGCTGCAGCATGCACGATTTCGGGCGTGCTGGTTCGCGCATAGCCCTTTTCCATGAAAAGCGCCCTTGCAGCGCCCAAAAGGGCGGTGCGTGTTGTTCGGGTTCGCTCCTGGTTGGAACGGCGGACTTGAGCGGTTGACATGCGTGCAGCCTGTATGTTTATTGAAATTACATACATAGTGTATGTGAGTTCAACAGAGGAATAAAGCCATGAAAAGCACGCAATACTACCCGGTCATTATGACGGAGGACGTCCTTGGAACCAGCGCTTTCTACGTCGATAATTTCCGGTTCAAGCCGCAATTTGAAAGCGACTGGTATATTCATTTGCAGTCAAGCGAGGACAAAATGGTCAATCTTGCCATTCTTGACGGGCAGCATGAGACCGTTCCCGAGGTGGCACGCGGGCGGGTTGGCGGACTGATCTTAAATTTTGAAGTCGAGGATGTCGATGTTGAGTATGCCCGGGTAGAACAGGCCGGTTTGCCCGTCCTGCTTCAGTTGCGCAACGAGCCATTTGGGCAGCGTCATTTTATCACCCGCGATCCAAATGGTGTTTTGATCGATGTGATCAAGCCAATTCCGCCCAGCAAGGAGTTTCTGGCCCAGTTCGCACCAGAGGCGTTGCCCGTCTAACGGATACAAATTTGTGTGTATCCGCTTGTGTGACCGATGGACCCTATCCCTCCGCATCCAGTTTTGCCCTACCCAGCGGCGTATTGCGGCCGCGCAGGCGTTTTCCACAGCGCAGGGGTTTGAGCCGCTGGTTGCCTTTAACCAAGCCGGCCCGCTCAATCCGATGATGTGGATGCTGGCAGAAAGTTGAGCAAGCTGAAACACCCGGGCAGAAGCCGAAAACCGCGGCGCTTTCCCGATATTTCGGGGTTGGGGCCTGTCGTTGCGAGAAGCGTAGCGACGAAGCAATCCAGCAGAACGACCTTATCGAGCTTACTGGATTGCCGCGCTCCCTTATGGTCGCTCGCAACGAGGTGGAGCGTTTTAGTGCCGCTTGTACTTCCCCGGCCGTCGAGCCGGGGTCTGGCTGACGGAGAGGTACCTGAACTTGGTCCCGGGCCAGGTCCGGGACGGCGTCGGGTGAGGCAGGCCTTATGCCTTCTGAACGGGTGCGCCCTGTTCCTGCCTGTTGTCACCAATCAGCACCAACACTCCGCCAGCCAAGGCCACAGCCATAAACAAAGCCACCGGCGGTCCGCCAAGAAATGCTGCCATAATCGCTGCAACAATGAGCAGTGCTCCCGGTATTTTGGACTGCACGCTCATGCTCACGGCGCCCGAAGCGGCGGTGAGGAACGAAAGCAGGACAGCGCCCAGCTCAATTGCCACAAATGTGACAAAGTTTTTTGATTCCGGCGTGCTGTCTATCCCGTCCAGGACGAACATCAATTGCGCTGCAAGTATTCCGAGTACTCCTGCGGTAACGGCGAGTGCGCCGCCGGCTCTTCTCAATGATTTCAATCCTGCAAACATGTGACCTGTCACTTTGTTAATGCTTTTGGAGTTATTTCGCGGCTTCCGAGCAGAGGCGGGAGCGCTGCCGACAGGGAGGTGGTAACCCGATGATTGAGGCGAGTGGAAGTGATGGGGGACCTTTGCTGGAGGGTCTCAGACCTCACCGGGCAACAAGTCAGCCCTTGGTCCAAGGGAATACTGGCTTGTTGTCGGACCCGTGTCTGAGTTCAGGGAAAATGGAATTGTGCAATTCCCTCAGGTGACGAAAATTGGGGTGGTGGGAGTTTACCGACCGCCTCAAACGGGCTATCGGGCATTCGTGGCCCGATTTCGTTCCTGATCGCCTCCACCGGCTCCTGTTACATCAAAGGGCGAAGCGGTGGGCATGCGGAGTATTCATGGATAATCAGGTGCGCTTGTGGTGAACTGTTGCGCAATCTGCAGCAACAGAATTTTGAAGGATTGAACCGAATTGCATCTGGTGGTGGTTGGCGCTCAAAAATCCGGCACAACATGGCTATATTCCATGTTGCGACAGCATCGGCAAACAGGGTTTTCCTATCTCAAGGAAGTGCACTATTTTGACCGGGTGCATGATCGTTCAACGGACAGTGCGCTAAGGCTTTCCCGTTTGCGGAGACGGCTGAGCAACCCCGGGGGGTTGCGGGAGCGTCTTTCCTATCCTTTGAGGCACCTCAGTGCTGATTACAGGAAATATTATGACTATGTTTTGAACCCGGAGAATGCATATACCGATGAATGGTATGAGGCCACCTTCAGCAAAAAGCCGGAAAATATCCGCAAGGCGAAAAAGGTGGGAAATCTGGTCTATTGCGATCTGACACCCGCCTATATGGCCATGCCGGAGCAGGGGTATGCTCATATGGCGACCCTGCTGCCCGGCCTCACCCCAATCCTGATTGTGCGGGATCCACTAAGGCGTGCCGTATCGGCCCTCAATATGCTGCATTCGCGCAAATTGCCCTCCAGAAAAGCGGGTGATTCTGAGATTTCGCCAACGCTTGGGGAAAGGCAAATCCTGCGCGGCGATTATGGGCGCTCTATTCCTCTCCTCAAAAAGCATTTCAGCAGGCTGAAAATCATTCCCTTCGGGCGCATTCAGGCCGACCCGGCAGGTGTGCTGGCTGAAATTGAAAAAATTCATGGTCTGGATCCCATGCGCTATTCGGGAATCGGCAAAAAAAGAAACTCCCGGTCGGGGCGCTTTCGGCTCAGCGAGGCAGCGCTGGCGGAAGTAAATAAGGTTTGTGCCCCTCAATATGAGTTTTTGAGACAGGAATTCGGCAGTGATTTTCTGAAGGAAATTTAGACTGCGGGCCAAGAAGGTTTGGTAAATTGCCAGTGCGCTGATGGTGGAAAAAATCAGCCATTGGGGTTGCACCCACAAAGTGCCCAGATGGGCAAGGCCGAGGACAAAAAACAAAACCGCCATGGCCATGTATTGTGCTGAAACCAGTGCCACGAACGGCAAGGGTTGTTCAGAACGGGCGGCGAGAAGCAGGGCGATGGCGTTGATGGCCAGCAGGGCGGTCATGGTGTGCCAGAGCACAGAATAGAGGGTTTTCTGGTCTTGTGTCATATCGCTGGTCCAGGCGGGAGCGAGATATTCTGGGGCGTCGCCAAACACATGCAGCAACAGGGTGAGGGCGGAGAGAATGGCGGCAGAAAGGATGAATCTGTTCATCTGAAATAGCCTTCTTCCAAGAGC
>DROE01000178.1 GCA_011322005.1 Devosia sp. | reverse complement strand
TGAGCCATTATTTCCGGTGAACATGATTACCAGCCCACCGATGAATACTGCCCCGATCAACACGGGCATGAACAGTTCTTTGATTCTTTTTATCATATTTCAGTCCGATTTACCTGATGAATGCCAATTCATATCTGTTGGAAGTGTCCAGTATCAATCAAATTCAGCATCTACACAATTGCGGCAACACGTCTCTACCGGGACTGGAAGCCCGGCATGCTCTTAACCTTGACAACATTACACCCCCAACGGGGCAGGGGGTGAATATCGCAAGGCACCCGGCCTGGGAGCCTCCCCGATGTTCGGTGCGATCCAACTGCAAAAATACAGGCAAGACATTTGGGCTGACACATCCTCATCAGGGCCTTGATGTCAGCCAAGCCACTCAATTTTGTGACAATGGGCGTTGTTGGATTTCGCCAGCAAACGCACCTGCTCATCGCTTCGGCGTTCTGTGCCCCACAAGCGCAGCGTAAGGCCCGGACTTTGGCCCTGACCCTGTTCAAATGCCAGCCAGGCAAGGGGCGCATCAGGTGTGGCCCGGGCACCTGTACGTTCCATATGCCTTTTAATGCGCAATTGTACCTGGGGCTTAAAATACTGAAAGGCGATTGAGTGAAACAGCACGAGCGTTACCCCGGTTTCCCGGGCATGGGAGATGTTTTCCTCCACCCAGTGCGCGGCATCGGCTTTCTCGATTTCCGGACGGTTTTCCTGCGCCAGCATAATGGCTTGCTTGGCGCGGTCCAGCCTTTGGAGCTGATCGGGCCAAATATAGGCCATCAGCCTTGCCCGCTGCGCCGGGTTTGATATGTCCAGAGGGTTCGTGTCGCAGCCCCGGCGCACCACAATCTCTGGCTCGCTTCCCTTCGGGTCGGGTCCGCACCAATGGGGGGCAAGCAACACCGGCGATCCCGTCTGTCCGAATTTTTTTCCGCCCAAACCATAGGCAAACCTGTCCGGGATCAGATTAAGCCCGGCGCTGGCCCCAAGTTCAAACAGTGACAATGGCAGGCCCGTTTTCTGTGCGATTAGCCGCATGCCGGGATAAAGAATGCCAGATCGCGCCACTTCGTTGGTTTGGGGAGCAAAAGCCAACCATTGAAAAACTTCTTCGTCCCTTTCGGCAATCGCTGTCATCGCCGCATCGGCTAGTTCCCCTTTTGAAGGCACGGGGTTTGGCGGGTAAAAGGACGCCAACTCCTGAACTTTTCCGGCTCGGACAAGACCATGCAAGGCTCCTGCCAAACGCAGTGCCAGCGCATCTCCCATAGCGTCCGCCTGCCCCTTCCAGTGCAAAACTGTGCGTCCTGTTCTCGTGGCATCGTTCAGATTTTCACCCAGACCTTTCAGCAGCTGCGCGGTGAACGGCGACCCCAATTTGGAGCACCAATGGGCCTGAACTGCAAAGCTATCTCTGATGGCCTGCTCTTTGGTCATGAGGTATTATGGCAGTGTTATTGACCTAAATCAAGCGTAGTGCAAGGGGGAGAAGTTCCCACTATCACAACCGTCCCTTAACTCTCGGCGGGTATACTTGTTGAGGTATGTTTCTCAGTTAGTTGTTGCTCATGTCCACACGCTTCAAACGTTCCACAATCTACCGTCACTTCTTGATTGGTGCTGCCCTCGTCACATTTCAGGCCTATCTGGGATATTCGGCTGTCAATGGCCAGTTTGGCATCGAAAACCAAAGACAGATGCTGGAGAAAATTGAAGCACTGCGCGCCGAGCAGAGCAGTTTGCAGACCCAGATTGACGCCTACAAATTGCGCATCGACCTGTTCAATCCCACGCGTCTTGACCCTGACCTGCTGAGCGAGAAGGCCCGTGCGCTGTTGTCGATGGCTGAACCGCAGGACATCGTCGTTCCTGTTTCGACCTTGAATTAACCGCCACTGGGTTGATGTATCAAGTTAACTGAATTTCGGTTTACGGGTGTTTCAATAGATATTTCAGCGTAATAGTGTAGGTTCTTGTCGGTAAAATCTGCTTTGCGGATTTCCCGAACAGGCGTATTGTCCCCGGAATTTCAGGTGCTACCGCTTGGGGCGGTGACCTGTTATGTTGTTCATTTCTTCAAGAGGCATCCGCATGGCTAAAAAAGCAGCGGCGCGCAAGACCGCCGCAACCAGGAAGGCTCCCGCAAGAAAGACGGCAGCCGCCGCGGGCCGCCGCCCTTCGCGTTCCAATGCGCCAGCGCTTGACAAAGAGCAGGAGCTTTACGCCTACCGCGAAATGCTGCTCATCCGGCGCTTTGAAGAAAAGGCGGGACAGATGTATGGCATGGGCCTGATAGGGGGCTTCTGCCACCTCTATATCGGTCAGGAAGCGGTTGTTACCGGTGTTCACATGGCCTCAAAAGAGGGCGACGCCTCCATTACCGGTTATCGCGACCACGGACATATGCTGGTTGCCGGTATCGACCCCAACGGGGTGATGGCCGAGTTGACCGGGCGTGCTTCGGGTCTGTCCAAGGGCAAGGGCGGCTCCATGCACATGTTCTCCAAAGAGAAGAATTTTTACGGCGGCAACGGCATTGTCGGGGCTCAGGTCTCGTTGGGAACCGGGCTGGCCTTTGCCTACAAATACCGGGGCGAAGACAATGTTTCCCTGACCTATTTTGGCGATGGCGCATCCAACCAGGGCCAGGTTTACGAGAGCTTCAATATGGCCAAGCTGTGGGACCTGCCTGTGGTCTATATTATCGAGAACAACAAATACGCCATGGGCACCTCGCTGGAGCGCGCTTCGGCCATGACCGACCTTTCCCAGCGCGGAGCCAGCTTTGAGATCCCCGGCGAAAAGGTCGACGGCATGGATGTTCGCTATGTGCACGAGGCGGCGCAACGGGCCATAGCCCACGCCCGTTCAGGCAAGGGGCCTTATATTCTTGAAATGCTGACCTATCGCTATCGCGGACACTCCATGTCCGACCCGGCCAAATACCGCTCAAGGGACGAGGTGCAGACCATGCGGTCCGAGCACGACCCCATCGAGCAGGTCAAGCAGCGTATCCTGAGCGAAAAACATGCCAGCGAGGACGAACTCAAGTCTATTGAAAAAGAAGTGCGCGCCGTTGTGACCGAGGCTGCCGATTTTGCCACCAATGCGCCCGAGCCGGATGTTTCCGAACTCTGGACCGACGTGACCATTCTGGCGGGGAGCTGAACCGATGCCAACAGATATTTTGATGCCCGCCCTGTCGCCAACCATGGAAGAGGGAACTCTGGCCAAATGGCTGGTCAGCGAAGGGGACAATGTCGCGCCCGGCGACGTGATTGCCGAAATCGAAACCGACAAGGCGACCATGGAAGTTGAAGCGGTGGACGAGGGCACAATCGGCAAAATTCTGGTTGCTGAAGGCACCGAGGGAGTTCCGGTCAATTCGGTGATGGCGGTTTTGCTGGGGGAAGGGGAGAGTGCAGATACCATTGCAGCCACCCCCTCACCCCAACCCTCTCCCCAAAAGGGAGAGGGGGCAATGGCGGCAACCGTTGCTCTTCCTTCAACCTCTCCCCCGGAGGAAGAGGTCGGTGCTTCAGCGTCAGCGCCGGGTGAGGGGGCAGCTACCCCATCCTCCCCCCAATTCTCCCCCGCCTCCGACCCCGACCTGCCCACAGGTGTGCAGATGGTGGAAATGACGGTCCGGCAGGCCCTGAACGAAGCCATGGCCGAGGAAATGCGTGCCGATGACGACGTGTTCATCATGGGCGAGGAAGTGGCGGAATATCAGGGGGCCTATAAAATCACCCAAGGGCTGCTCGACGAGTTCGGCGCCCGCCGGGTCGTTGACACACCCATTACCGAGCACGGCTTTGCCGGTATCGGCGTTGGCGCGGCTTTTGCAGGTCTGAAACCCATTGTCGAGTTCATGACCTTCAATTTTGCCATGCAGGCCATCGACCAGATTATCAACTCCGCCGCCAAACAGCTTTACATGTCGGGCGGGCAGGTGCAGGCGCCCATCGTGTTTCGCGGTCCCAACGGCGCGGCCTCCCGGGTGGGAGCCCAGCATTCTCAGGACTTTACCGCCTGGTACGCTCACGTTCCGGGCCTGACGGTCATTGCCCCCTATAGTGCGGCTGATGCCAAGGGTCTGCTCAAGGCGGCCATCCGTTCGCCCAACCCGGTGGTGTTTCTGGAGAACGAAATTCTCTACGGCCACAGCTTTGAAGTGCCCAAGATGGACGACTTCGTGCTGCCCATCGGCAAGGCGCGCATGGTGCGCCAAGGCACAGACGTGACCATCGTCTCGTTCTCCATCGGCATGAAATACGCTTCGGAGGCGACAGAAAAGCTGGTGGCCGAGGGGGTGGACGTGGAACTGATTGACTTGCGCACCATCCGCCCGCTCGACATTGAGACTGTGCTCGTTTCGGTTAAAAAAACCGGGCGCTGCGTGATTGTCGAGGAGGGCTGGCCGCAAGGCTCGGTGGGCTCGGACATTTCAGCCCGCCTCATGGAGCAGGCGTTTGACTATCTGGATGCGCCGGTCACCCGCATTGCAGGCAAAGACGTGCCCATGCCCTACGCCGCCAATCTTGAAAAGCTGGCTCTGCCAAATGTTGACGAAGTGATTGCGGCGGTCAACGCCGTCACCTACCGGTCTTGAGGGGAAGCGAACAATGCCAATCAACATCACCATGCCAGCGCTTTCCCCGACGATGGAAACCGGCACGCTTGCCCTGTGGCACGTCAAGGAAGGCGACAATGTCGCCGCCGGGGACGTGATTGCGGAAATCGAGACCGACAAGGCGACCATGGAAGTGGAAGCGGTGGACGAGGGCACTATCGGCAAAATTCTGGTCGCGGCGGGCACCGAGGAGGTCGCGGTCAATTCCGTGATTGCGGTGTTGTTGGAGGAAGGGGAGCGCGCAAGCGACATCGGCGACGTTGTTGCTTCCCCCTCACCCCAGCTCTCTCCCCAAAAGGGAGAGGGAGCCAAGGCAGCAAGCGCGCCGCCACCTCATTCTAACTCTCCCTCCGGGGGGGAGGTCGGCACGAGCGCGCCGGGTGAGGGGACCAGAACCTTTGCCTCCCCGCTGGCACGGCGCATCGCCAGGGATGCAGGGCTGGAAATTTCCGCCCTCGCCGGGTCCGGCCCCAAAGGGCGCATCATCAAGGCCGACGTTGAAAAAGCCCTGCGCGAAGGCGTTCCGGCAAAAACAACACCCACCAAAGGCGTACCACTTGCCACCGGCATGGGAGCACCCGAAGTTCGTGCACTCTACGAAGAGGGCACCTATGAGGCCCGGCCCAATGATGGCATGCGCACGGTGGTCGCTGAACGTTTGACCGAAGCCAAGCAGACGGTACCGCATTTTTATCTCAACCTTGATTGCAATATAGATAAATTGCTGGCGGCCCGCGCCGACATCAACGCTTCGGCCCCAAAGGACAAGGATGGAAAGCCCGCGTTCAAGCTCTCGGTCAATGATTTCATTCTCAAGGCCTGGGCGCTGGCCCTGCAACAGGTTCCCGACGCCAACGCCACCTGGGCCGGAGATTCAATCCTTTATCACAAGGCAAGCGACGTCGCGGTTGCCGTGGCCGTGCCCGGTGGATTGTTCACGCCGGTGGTGCGCTCGGCCGAGGCCAAGTCCCTTAGGCAGATTTCGGCCGAAGTGCGCGACTACGCCATTCGCGCCAAGAGCAAAAAACTCGCTCCCCATGAATATCAGGGCGGCTCGTCAGCGGTCTCCAACCTTGGTATGTTCGGCATCAGCAGTTTTGCCGCGGTCATCAATCCGCCACACGGCACCATTCTTGCGGTCGGCGCGGGAGAGGAACGTGTTTATGCGAGCGGGGGCGAAATCAAAACCGGCACCTTCATGACGGTGACCCTGTCCTGCGACCATCGCTCTGTCGATGGCGCTTTAGGGGCAACCGCGCTCAATGCCTTCAAAAAGATGATTGAAAACCCGGTGATGATGCTGGCCTGAAGGAAAAGCCCGGATGAAAAACATCCTTTGTTATGGTGACAGTCTGACCTGGGGCGCGGTTCCCGACGGCGACCGCCACCGCTATGAGGACCGCTGGCCTACGGCCCTGGGCGCGGCTATCGGCGCCGACAAAGTTCGCATTATCGCCGAGGGTCTGGGCGGGAGGCACACCATTTATGACGAGTTCTCCCTGTTCGCCGACAAGAATGGTGCGCGCATCCTGCCCACGCTGCTGGCCTCGCACCAGCCGCTGGATTGCGTCATCATCATGCTGGGGACCAATGACATGAAATCAGCTGTTGCCGGGTCCGCCATCGCCTCGGCAACGGGCATGAAACGGCTGGCCGAGATTGTTCTGAACTTCCCCTATTGGGCCGATTATGCAACGCCCGAACTGGTGCTGGTTTCGCCGCCCCACTGCGTGGCCACCAAGCATGTGGAACTGGACCCCATGTTTGCCGGTGCGCCTGCAGAAAGCAAAAAACTGGCGGCGCACTACAAACGCGTCGCCGACGAGTTTGGCGCGGGCTTCTTTGATGCGGCAAGTGTCGCCGTGGCTTCCCCCATCGACGGGGTGCATCTGGATGCACAAAACACCATTGCAATCGGCCAGGGGCTCGCTCCCGTCATTTCGAAACTACTGAAACTCTGATTTCAAAAACACGAGGGCAGTATGCCAAATTCCTATGATCTGATCGTGCTGGGTTCCGGCCCCGGGGGCTATATCGCCGCCATTCGCGCCGCCCAACTTGGCCTGAAAACGGCAATAGTTGAGCGTGAGCACATGGGTGGCATCTGCCTCAACTGGGGCTGCATCCCCACCAAGGCACTGCTGCGCTCCGCCGAGGTCTACGACCATATGGTGCACGCCAGGGATTATGGCCTGACAGCCGAAAAGTTTAGCGCTGATGTCCCGGCGGTGGTGGCCCGTTCGCGCGGGGTCACAAAGCAGATGAGCAATGGTGTCGGCTTCCTGATGAAAAAGAACAAGATTGACGTTATCTGGGGTGAGGGCACCATCAGTAAAGTCGGCGAAATTGTTGTCACCAACCCCAAAAAGCCCGCCGTTGAACCGCAGAACCCAAAGCCGCGGGGCATTCTGCCCACCGGCACCTACAAGGCCAGGAACATTATCATTGCCACCGGGGCCCGTCCGCGCGTTTTGCCCGGCATCGAGCCGGACGGAGACAGGATATGGACCTATTTCGAGGCCATGAAACCAAAAAAGCTGCCCAAATCCATCCTCATCATGGGGTCGGGAGCCATCGGCATCGAGTTCGCCTCTTTTTATCGCGCCATGGGCTCGGAGGTGACGGTTGTCGAACTCTTGCCGCAGATCATGCCGGTGGAGGATGCTGAAATTGCCGCCCTGGCCCGCAAGCGTCTCGAAAAACGTGGCTTGCGTATCCTTACCGACACCAAGGTAACCAAGGTTGAAAAGAGCAAAGCCGGTATCACCGCCCATGTGGAACTGAGCAGTGGCAAGAGCGAAAAACTCAGCGCCGAAGTGCTGATTTCCGCCGTTGGTGTACAGGGCAATATCGAAAATATCGGTCTTGAAAAGCTCGGGGTCAAAACCGAGCGCGGCATCATTGCCGTTGATGGTCACGGGCGCACCAATGTCTCCGGTGTTTTTGCCATTGGCGATGTTGCCGGGCCGCCCATGCTGGCCCACAAGGCCGAGCACGAGGGCGTCATAGCCGTGGAAACCATTGCCGGACACAAGGTTCACGGGCTTGATAAATCAAAAATTCCGGGGTGCACCTATTGTGATCCCCAGGTGGCCAGTGTCGGCCTCACCGAGGCGGCAGCCAAAGAGGCGGGGCGCAAGGTAAAAATCGGGCGTTTCCCCTTCATTGCCAACGGCAAGGCCGTGGCCCTTGGCGAGCCGGACGGGCTGGTCAAAACCATATTTGACGACAAAACCGGCGAATTGCTGGGTGCGCACATGGTGGGAGCAGAAGTTACCGAGCTTATTCAGGGCTTTGTGGTGGCCATGAACCTTGAAACCACCGAAGAAGAACTGATGCACACCATTTTCCCGCATCCCACATTATCCGAAACAATGAAGGAAAGCGTACTTGACGCCTACGGCAAGGCACTCAATATGTAAGTCTCTACTATTCAAGAAAAAGGGGCCTGTTTTCATGGGTTTCATACTTGCAATTATCATTGGCGGAATTGCCGGCTACATAGCCGACCGTCTCATGAGCGCGAACAATGTCTGGTGGCTGAACATAGCGCTTGGTGTTGGCGGGGCAGCTTTGGCCAATTTTGTCCTTGGCATTGTTTTTGGCCTATGGGGGGGAAACCTGCTTTGGCAGCTTCTGACTGGAATAGCAGGAGCCAGTGCCCTGATATGGGGATACCGCCAGTATCAGCGGCGCTGATGTTTAGCGCAATGTAAGGGGGGTATCATGTCTCTGGCGCGCAAGGTGTTTTTTGTTGTCTTTGGACTGGGGCTGGCCTTTGGCGCAGTGCTCGGTCTTGCCAATCTCGTCGCGCCGGAGGCGGTTTCGGTTGAGTTGAACGGCGAACAGGTCGAGGGGCTGACCGGGTTGTGGACTGCGCTTTTCAGCGGCGGGATTCCGGGCCTGATTTTTGGCCTCATAGCTTCAGGCATTACCGCTCTGTTCACCCGAAAAAAGAAAACAGGCGACTAGCGTTTAATGGTTACGCTCATCGACACCGCAAAAGCCCGACACCCGGAGAAGGCCCACAGGCCCGACAGTGAAGTGCTGCGCAAACCTTCATGGATACGGGTGAAAGCTCCCGGCGGCGGGGACTATCAGACAACAAAAAACATCATCCGCGACAACAATATCGTCACTGTGTGTGAAGAGGCGGGCTGCCCAAATATCTCGGAGTGTTTCTCCAAGAAACACGCCACCATGATGATCATGGGTGAAATCTGCACAAGGGCATGTGCCTTTTGCAATGTGGCCACCGGCATACCTTTGGCGCTGGACCCTCACGAACCCCAAAATGTTGCCAATTCAGTTAAAATGCTGGGCCTCAATCACGTGGTGATAACATCGGTGGACCGCGATGACCTCAGCGATGGGGGGGCTGAGCACTTCGCGCAGGTCATCCGTGCAATCCGTACAACCTGCCCGACAACAACAATCGAGGTGCTGACCCCGGATTTCTTGCGCAAAGGTGGCGCGCTTGAAACCGTTGTTGCGGCAAAACCGGATGTTTTCAACCACAATCTGGAGACGGTTCCGGGAAACTATCTCACGGTGCGCCCCGGCGCCCGCTACTTCCATTCCGTCCGGCTTTTGCAACGGGTCAAGGAACTTGATCCACAAATGTTCACCAAGTCCGGCATCATGGTGGGCCTTGGGGAGGAACGCAACGAAGTGCTGCAACTGATGGATGATCTCAGGAGCGCTGACGTTGATTTCCTGACCATCGGGCAGTACCTCCAGCCGACCCGTAAACACCATCCGGTGAAAAAATTCGTGACTCCCGAAGAGTTCAAGGCCTATGAGACCATTGCCTACACCAAGGGTTTCCTGCTGGTTTCCGCTTCGCCGCTGACCCGTTCCTCCCACCACGCGGGTGATGACTTCGCCAGATTGCGGCTGGCGCGTCAGGCAAAATCCGGGTAGTCCATGCCTGAACTGAAATTCTCCCGCACCGTACCATTTTCGCCGCAGCAGATGCTCAAGCTGGTCAGCGATATGGATTCCTATCCCGATTTTGTGCCCAACTGCTCGGCCATGGAGCTGAGTGCCGAGGAGGGAGAACCGCTTGCCTCATGTGACGCGCGCATGCATGTGAAATTTGGCCCGGTAAATCAAAGCTATACCAGCCGTGTTACCATTGATGAAGAGGCGCTGAGCGTGCATTCGCGGGCACTGGACGGGCCGTTTTCATATCTGGACAGTTTATGGGAGTTCGTTCCCGAAGGGGAGGGCACGCGGGTCAAACTCAGCATTGATTTTGAAATTTCAAACCCGTTGCTGGCGGCGGTCGCTGAACCGGCCTTTGCCGACAAGCAGAGCGAAATTCTTGATGCTTTTCTGGCCGAAGCCAAACGCCGCTACGGCTGACTTTCCAGCACCTCAAGCACCATTTCAAGGGCGTAGTTTACCGTTGCCAGCCGGACGCATTCGCGTCCGATGTCGCCGAACTTCTTTTCCATGTGGTATGTTCTGCCCCTCATGGCGCAGCCGAAATGCACCAGCCCCACCGGCTTTTGAGGGGTGCCGCCACCCGGGCCGGCAATTCCAGTGACAGCGATAGCAATGTCTGCCGCGCTCTTTTTTAGCGCCCCTTCGGCCATCACCCGCGCAACCGGCTCGGAAACCGCACCTTCGCCTTCAATCAAGGTTGCCGGAACGCCAATCATTGCCTGTTTGGCGGCGTTGG
>DROE01000177.1 GCA_011322005.1 Devosia sp. | reverse complement strand
TCAAGCGCGGTCAGCGCATCGCCGAGTGGGACCCCTATACCCGTCCCATACTGACCGAGGTTGGCGGCGAAGTCTCTTTTGAAGACCTGATTGATGGCGTCTCGATTGCAGAATCAACGGACGAAACCACGGGCTTCACCAAGCGTGTCGTGGTTGACTGGCGTTCTTCCAAACGCGGCGATGGTCTGAGTCCGGCAATTTCCCTGCTCGACAAAAAGGGCAAGGTCGTCAAACTGGCGCGGGGCAGCGATGCCCGCTACATCCTGTCGGTGGACGCGGTTGTGGCTGTGGACCCGGGACAAAAAATTGCTCCCGGTGACATTCTGGCCCGTATCCCGCTGGAAAGCGCCAAGACCAAGGATATTACCGGCGGTCTGCCCCGGGTTGCGGAGCTTTTCGAAGCCCGCCGGCCCAAGGACTTTGCGGTGATAGCCGAGATTGGTGGCACCATTCGCTTCGGACGGGACTATAAGAACAAACGCCGCATCATCATCGAACCCGCCGAGGGCGAAGGCGATCCGGTGGAATATCTCATTCCAAAGGGCAAGCCTTTCCATCTGCAGGAGGGCGACCAGATCGATCGTGGTGACTATTTGCTGGACGGAAACCCGGCACCGCATGACATTCTGGCCATCCACGGTGTGGAGGAGTTGGCGAAATATCTGGTCAACGAAATTCAGGAGGTCTATCGCCTGCAGGGCGTGACCATCAACGACAAGCATATCGAGGTGATCGTTCGCCAGATGCTGCAAAAAGTCGAGGTCACCGTGCCCGGAGATTCGGGCCTGCTCAAGGACGAGCAGGTGGACCGGGTCGACCTCGAGTTGCTCAACGAACAGTTGGAGGCCGAGGGCAAAAAACCGGCACAGTACGTACCTGTTCTTCTTGGCATCACCAAGGCATCGCTCCAGACCCGCTCGTTCATCTCTGCGGCTTCATTCCAGGAGACAACGCGCGTTCTGACCGAAGCCTCGGTCAGCGGCAAGGCGGATTTGCTCGAAGGTCTTAAGGAAAACGTCATCGTTGGCCGCCTTATTCCCGCGGGAACCGGAGCTGCGACCTCAGCCATCAAGCATATCGCCACCAGGCGCGACGACCTCATTCTTGAAGAGCGGCGGCGGCGGGCCGAGGCAGCGGCGCTTGCGGCGCCCAAACCCGAAGATTCCTTGTTTGGCGAAGAGGATGAAAGCACTCAAGCCGAGGGCGAATCGAGTGAGCCTGAAGGTGAACCCGCCCAGTAGAGACCGGTTCAAGGGCAGCGGAATAACGACAGGGGTCGCCTAACCGGCGGCCCTTTCTTGTTCTGCACGGGCCTGAACTGGTCTGGGGCGTGCCCCCAGGTCACGGACTCATAAACAGGATTACAATGGTATGAGCCAATTTGTTCGCATAACAGGCGCAGGCATGCGGGAAACCCCGATATTGCGCCTCGCGCCGGCAGGCTGGTTTTCAGATGCCTGCAACGCATCAGGGGGGCAAACTGGCCATATCCTGCAGGCGTTTCCAGGAAAAGTGGACACCGGTTTTCCGGTTCGAAAACGCGACCGGACCAGGGACGCTGAAACCGCTTCAATCCGGCGTGCGGAAAAGGTCTCAAGGGTGTGTGTACACGCTTTTCGCCCTTTTCCTTGCATATTCTTGCGGTTGCAAGCGCATGTTTGGCCCTGTTTATGAGTTCGTGACCTAACTTTATGCGGGCGAACACTTTTTTTGCTTCAATCCCTTGACGCCCTGCCGGGGCAAGGGTATAGCCAGCGCACCTTGACGTTCGGTCGTGAATTTTATCCGGACGGCATCCGCCCCGGAAGCCGTTCAAAGAAATTCAAACACATCGTTTTGGTGACAAAGACGTAGCAATTGTCGGAGCATGAACGCTCTCTTAGGAGTTGAGGGCGGTCCCCTGCGGTTTCAAGCGCCACCAGCCTTGAGAGCAAAGGCTGAGCTGGTGTTGTTTGCTGTGTTTTTTGAAGAGTTTGTTTGGATGACAACGCAACCAAGGGTTCAAGCCTGATGCCGACCATCAACCAGCTGGTACGCAAGCCCCGGCAACCAAAGCCAAAGCGGAACAAGGTTCCGGCCATGGAAGCAAACCCGCAAAAGCGCGGTGTGTGCACAAGGGTCTATACGACCACGCCCAAAAAGCCCAACTCGGCCTTGCGCAAGGTTGCCAAGGTGCGGCTCACCAATCAGCGCGAAGTCATTTCCTATATCCCGGGTGAAGGGCACAATCTGCAGGAGCACTCCGTGGTGCTTATCCGCGGTGGCCGCGTGCGCGACCTTCCCGGTGTCCGCTATCACATCCTGCGCGGGGTGCTGGATACGCAAAGTGTCAAGGACCGCAAGCAGCGTCGTTCCAAATATGGCGCAAAACGTCCCAAATAGGGCCGTCCTGAAGGAGAATTTAAGCCCATGTCCCGTCGGCATCGTGCAGAAAAGCGTGAGATAGTTCCCGATCCCAAATTTGGTGATCTGGTGGTCTCCAAGTTCATGAACTCACTCATGAAAGATGGTAAGAAGTCCGCGGCCGAACGCATCGTTTACGGGGCGTTTGACTTGGTGCAGGACAAGGTGAAGCAGGACCCGGTCGGTGTGTTTCACCAGGCGCTTGAAAACATCCGTCCAGCGGTTGAGGTGCGTTCGCGCCGCGTTGGTGGCGCGACTTATCAGATTCCGGTTGAAGTTCGCACCGACCGTCAGCAGGCCCTTGCCATTCGCTGGCTCATCGACAGTTCACGCAAGCGTGGCGAAAACACCATGGTCGAGCGTCTGTCCGGCGAGCTGCTTGATGCCATGAACGGGCGCGGCCAGGCTGTTAAAAAACGCGAAGACACGCACCGGATGGCCGAGGCCAACCGCGCGTTCTCGCATTATCGCTGGTAGGGATCGGAGAAGAGATCATGGCTCGTGTGTACGACATCAAGAACTACCGCAATTTTGGCATTATGGCGCATATTGACGCTGGCAAAACCACGACCACCGAACGTATCCTTTATTATACGGGCAAGAGCCACAAGATCGGTGAAGTCCATGATGGCGCCGCCACCATGGATTGGATGGAGCAGGAGCAGGAGCGCGGTATCACCATTACTTCGGCTGCCACCACCACTTTCTGGAAAGACCGTAAGGGTGTGGAGCATCGCTTCAACATCATCGACACCCCCGGGCACGTGGACTTCACCATTGAAGTGGAGCGCTCCCTGCGGGTGCTAGACGGGGCCATTGCTCTGCTCGATGCAAATGCAGGAGTTGAACCCCAGACCGAAACCGTCTGGCGTCAGGCCGACAAATATGACGTGCCGCGCATGATTTTTGTCAACAAGATGGACAAGGTCGGTGCTGACTTCTATCGCTCCGTGGAGATGATCGAGAGCCGTCTTGGGGGCAAGTCACTGGTGCTGCAATTGCCCATCGGCGCCGAAAATGAATTTTCCGGTGTCATCGACCTTATCGAGATGAAAGCGCTGGTCTGGCGGGACGAGTCTCTGGGTGCCCAGTGGGATGTCGTGGAAATTCCCGAGGATATGCGGGAAAAGGCCGAAGAGTTTCGTGAGCAGATGATTGAGCGCGCGGTTGATATTGACGATGCGGCCACCGAAGCCTATCTCGAAGGCGAAATGCCCGACATCGACACCTTGCGCCGCCTTATTCGTCAGGGCACGATTGGTGTGGATTTCTTCCCTGTTCTTTGTGGTTCAGCCTTCAAAAACAAGGGGGTGCAGCCACTTCTTGATGCAGTGATTGATTTTCTTCCCTCC
>DROE01000176.1 GCA_011322005.1 Devosia sp. | reverse complement strand
CCGCCGATGCCAACAAGCTGGTGGGCCGTCTTGAAGGTTTTGCCGACGAGTTTTCAACCATTTTATCCCGCCAGCTTGATTCACAAGGGAGCAGGCGCTGATGGCCATGTCGATGGCAGGCAATGGTAGCGGGCGCGGCAGTCGCCGGAGCAGGCGCAAGCGCAGCGAACCGATGAGCGAAATCAACGTCACACCGATGGTCGATGTGATGCTGGTTCTGCTGATCGTTTTCATGGTGGCGGCCCCCTTGCTGACAGTGGGGGTTCCGATTGATCTGCCCCAAACGCAGGCCCAGTCTCTTGAGACACCCTCCAGCCCCATCACCCTGACCATCACCTCTGAGGGCGCGGTATTTATCGGGGAGGATGCGGTGGCGCTTGATGAGGTGGTTACGCAACTGGGAACGCTGGTTGAAGACCCCGGCGCGCAGCGCATTTTTCTGCGGGGTGACGCCCAGGCGAATTATGGTGCTGTCATGCGGGTCATGGGAACGCTTTCGGGAGCGGGCTATTCGCAAATCGGGCTGATTACCGACCAGGAACAGGGGCAGTGAAGCCATGCGCATCGGCTTGCCAGTTTCGCTGTTCTCGCACACCGTGCTGGTGGTTGCGGGGCTGTTCAGCCTGAACTTTGCCGATCCGGCAGAGCCGAGGATTGTTGAGACCATCGCTGTTGATATTATTCCCATTACCGAGTTTTCCAACATCCGCACCGGTACGCTTGAAAGCGAGGTGCTGGATACTCAAACCCCCTCTGTTGTGGAAACGCCGGTGCCCGCCCAACTGGCCGAGCGTGCCGGCAATACACAGGAAGACCAGGTTACCCCGCTGGACAATGAAAAGGTGACTCCCGCGCCCACCGAGCAGAGCGCGCCCGAACCGGTGCCCGAGCCCGACCCTGTGCCGGAACCGGAAACCACAGAGCCTGAACCTGAGCCGGTGCCTGAGCCCGAACCGGTTGTGGAGCCTGTCCCTGAGCCTGAGCCCGAACCGGTGCCTGTTCCCGCCGAGCCGGATCCTGAGCCAGTGGAGGCGGCGCCTGTAGTCACAACTGAAACCGAAACCGCCGCCGAGCCGGTGGCGCCGACACCGCAGCCGGTCATTCGCACCGCGGCCATTGACCGGGCGCGCGATGATTATGCAAGACGGCGCGAACAGGACGAGGCGCGCGAAGCCGATCAGGTTTCCCAGATCATCAATGCCGAGGAAAGCCGGGGCGCGACCACCGGAGAGGGGGGGCAGGCCACTTTGGGCAAGCCGACCGGGCAGGCAGCGACCCTGACCCGCTCCGAACAGGATGCGCTTGCCGCCCAGATGCGCCAATGCTGGCGCCTGTTGCCCGGCGAGATTGATTCGGGGCTTTCGGTGCGGCTTCTGGTCGAGTTGAACCGGGATGGCACCGTCATCGGCACGCCACGGGTGACCACCAACATAACTTCGCCCATTCTTGGTTCCATCGCCCGGGCGGCTCAACGGGCCGTTCTGCAATGCGGACCCTATCGGCTGGCGGTGGAAAAATATGCGGAATGGAGGCAGATTGACGTTACTTTCAGGTCCAGCGATTTGTCGTGAGGAAATCAGGTGTTGAACTCTTCAGCCCGTAACGAGCGGTTCCATAGCGATGAAGTCGCTCAGAACTATGCCGCCTGGCCTGATGAGATCAGGCATGGGGCGCTGGAACTGCGGAGGCTGATATTTGCGGTTTGCGGGGCTACCGAAGGCGCCGGAAAGCTGGTGGAGACATTGAAATGGAATGTGCCCGCCTATCTCACCGAGAAACCGAAAAGCGGCACAACATTGCGTGTTGAAGCACAGCCCGGGGCAGGGACTTACGGGCTGTTTGTGCCCTGTCAGACTTCTCTGATTGAACAGTGCCGTGATTTGTACGCGGATATCTTCAGGTACGAAAAAAACCGGGGCCTGATTTTCGCCCCGAATGAAACGCTGCCAGAGCCGGAATTGCGCCACTTTATTGCCATGGCCCTCACCTATCATCTAAAGTCGCGTGCGAAACAGGCGACAGTGGTTTGATAGTGAAGTATCAGGCAGATTCTGCCAGACCTGTACGGATGAGATTCCATGAACAAGACAATGAAACCAAAAGGGGCCTGGTTCCGAAAATGATTATTCTGCCCACTCGTCGCGCAGTGCTGAAAACCGCCCTTGCTGGCCTTGCGGGAATGGCGGCGAGTTCGACGGCGCTGGCCCAACTGCAGATTGTGGTTTCGGGGGCCGAGTTCACCCCCTTGCCCATTGCCGTGCCAGACTTTGCATCTTCGGACCCCGCCTTCGGGCGCGAGGTTGCCGACATTGTTCGGGCCAACCTGCGCCGGTCAGGTCTGTTTTCGCCGCTGGCGATCAGTTCCATGCCCGCAAGTGTCGGCAATGTGGGAGTGACGCCCGACTTTGCAGCCTGGCAGGCGACCAATGTTGATG
>DROE01000175.1 GCA_011322005.1 Devosia sp. | reverse complement strand
CCGTGGGCAGGGCTATGGCCTCGTCAAACGAGTTGGTGTGCAGGCTTTGCGTCCCCCCCAGCACCGCCGCCATGGCCTCAAAGGCGGTGCGCACGATATTGTTATGCGGGTCCTGCTCGGTCAGTGACACCCCCGAGGTCTGGCAGTGGGTGCGAAGCATCAGCGAGCGCGGCTCTTTGGCCCCCAGATCACCCATGATCCCCGCCCAGAGCCGACGCGCCGCGCGCAATTTGGCAATCTCAAGGAAAAAATTCATCCCGATGCCAAAGAAAAAGCTCAACCGCCCGGCAAAGCGGTCAATATCCAGCCCCCGCGCTTCGGCGGCCCGCACATATTCCATACCATCAGCCAGCGTATAGGCCAACTCCTGCACCGCGCTGGCCCCCGCTTCGTGCATGTGATAGCCCGAAATCGAAATCGAGTTGAATTTAGGCATTTTTTGCGCAGCAAAGGCAATGACATCGCCCACAATCCGCATCGACGGTTCGGGCGGATAAATATAGGTGTTGCGCACCATGAACTCTTTCAGAATGTCGTTCTGAATGGTGCCCGAAAGCTCTCCCGCGCTCACGCCTTGTTCTTCAGCCGCTGCAACAAACATCGCCATTACCGGAATGACCGCCCCGTTCATGGTCATCGATACCGACATCTTGTCGAGTGGAATGCCATCGAACAGGACCTTCATGTCCTCGATAGTATCGATGGCCACACCGGCCTTGCCCACATCCCCTTTAACCCGGGGATGATCGCTGTCATAACCCCGGTGGGTCGCCAGATCGAACGCCACCGACAGGCCCTTTTGCCCGGCGGCGAGATTCTTGCGATAAAACGCATTGCTTTCGCGCGCCGTTGAAAACCCCGCATACTGGCGGATGGTCCACGCCCGGTTGGCGTACATGGAAGCCCTGATGCCACGGGTGAAGGGAGCCGCACCCGGCATTTCCGCTCCAGCGCCCCCGGGCACATCCCCGGCGAAATAGGCCGGGCGGATTTTCAGGCCCCCATAGTCTTTTTCCAGCGCCTCAAGTGGCCTGCCGCGAAGTTCCTTGCTGGCCAGCGCAGCCCATTGTTCATAGGTCGCCGGTTTGATGGTTTTCATACCTCCTCAAACTCCATCATCACCGCATCCACCGCCAGCACATCACCCACGCCAACACCGATTTTGCCGACCCTGGCCCGCTTTTGCGCCCGAAGCACATTTTCCATCTTCATGGCTTCGACAATGGCCAGCGCCTGCCCCGCTTCGACAATCTCCCCTGCCGCCACCTCCAGCCGCACCAGCTGCCCCGGCATCGGACACAACAAGAACCGGCTCATATCGGGAGCGACTTTTACCGGCATCAGCGCCATCAGGTCAGCCGAGCGGGGAGGCAACACCTTGAACTGCAATTCAGCCCCGCGATAACGCAGACGAAAGCCCCCGGTGACCCGGTTGACTTTTACAATCCGCTCCTCACCATCGACCACAACCCGCGCAAGCGTGTCGCCGGGCTGCCAGCCGGTCTCAATTTTGCTTTGTGCCCCCGACAGGGCGACGCTGAAAAAGCCCTCTCGCGACTCCACGTCGAAATCCCAGCGCTGCTCCCCGAGCATGACGCTGAGCGCCCGGCTTTTTTCCGGCGAGTTCCCGCGGGTTTCAACCCGATACCCCGCACAGGCGGCAAAAGCGGCCAACTCGTTGAGCACCGGCTCGTCCAGTTCCACCCCTTCAAAGCCTTCCGGAAATTCCTCGGCAATATAGCCGGTGGTCAGGCGGCCTTGCTGAAAGCGCTCCTGGCCCATAACCGCCTGCAAAAAGGGAATATTATGTCCCACACCTTCAATCTCAAACCCGTCCAGCGCCTCCTGCATCGCTGCGATAGCCCGCGGACGGTCCGGCGCCCACGTGCACAATTTGGCGATCATCGGGTCATAAAATGTGGAAATCTCCCCGCCCTCGAATACCCCGGTATCGTTGCGCACCACCAACTCGTCCGAAAATAATTCTTCGGGCG
The DNA here is from genome assembly GCA_011322005.1 of Devosia sp. Lineage (GTDB taxonomy): Bacteria > Pseudomonadota > Alphaproteobacteria > Rhizobiales > Devosiaceae > DROE01. The sequence goes on along the minus strand of DROE01000175.1, from coordinate 2,169 downwards.
GGCGATAGCGGGTCAGCCGCCCCACCGAGGGCAGGAAATTGCGTTTCGGGTCTTCGGCATAGATGCGGCTTTCCATGGCCCAGCCAGTGAGCTTCACCTCGTCCTGCGTCAGCGCCAGCCTTTCCCCCGCCGCCACCCTGAGCATCTGCTCCACCAGATCAATTCCGCAAATCAACTCGGTCACCGGATGCTCGACCTGAAGACGTGTGTTCATTTCAAGAAAATAAAAGTTACGGTCCTTGTCGACAATGAATTCCACCGTGCCGGCGCTGGCGTAATCGACCGCCTTGGCCAGCGCCACCGCCTGCTCACCCATGGCTTTTCGCGTCGCCTCGTCAAGAAAAACGCTCGGCGCCTCCTCGATAATTTTCTGGTGCCGCCGCTGGATGGAACACTCCCGCTCCCCCAGATAGATGCAGTTGCCGTGAGCGTCCGCCAGCACCTGAATTTCTATGTGGCGCGGCTCCTCGATAAACTTCTCGATAAATATCCGGTCGTCCCCAAACGATGCTGCCGCCTCCGATTTTGACCGCGCAAACCCCTCGCGCGCTTCGGCGTCCGTATAGGCGATGCGCATGCCCTTGCCCCCGCCCCCGGCCGAGGCTTTTATCATCACCGGATAGGTAATGGTCCGGGCGATTTTCACCGCTTCCCCTTCGTCAGCGACGAGCCCCATATGGCCAGGCACGGTAGCCACCCCGGCTTCAGCGGCAATTTTCTTGGAGGTAATCTTGTCGCCCATGGCCTCGATTGCCCCGGGCGGCGGCCCGATAAACACCAGCCCTTCCTTGGTCAGCGCTTCGCAGAACGCAGCGTTTTCGCTTAAAAATCCATAGCCCGGATGCACGGCTTGCGCGCCCGTTGCCTTGCACGCTTCAATGATTTTCTCGCCCAGCAGATAGCTCTCAGAAGCGGGCGAAGCCCCGATATGCACCGCCTCGTCAGCCAGCCGCACATGCAGCGCATCGCGGTCGGCGTCCGAATAAACCGCCACCGTGCCGACGCCCATCTTTTTGGCCGTCTTAATCACCCGGCAGGCTATTTCCCCGCGATTGGCAATCAGTATTGTTTTGAACATTGGGCTTCCCTGGCGAACACAAGATTTAGGATACTTATCAGAACATTTTCGTCATTCCGGCGAAAGCCGAAAATCCAGCCTTTCTTGTTCTTCTTGTGAATGGGCAAATTGTCTCCCCCCGGGCGCTACTACTCCTCTAATCGCCGCTGCTCCCCTCATCCTGAGCTTGTCGAAGGATGAAAGGATTATGCACCCCCGCGCTTCCCCGGACATGATCCGGGGTCCCCTTTCCCACTCCAGCCGATCCCGGCGCAAGAGGCCGGGAAGGCACGTTGTTTGGAACCTGTGGATTGCCGCGTTCACTTGTGTTCGCTCGCAATGACGGTTTTTTTCAATTTACTCCGGCTTTTTGACCACCAGATCAATCTCCACCAGCGCGTGGCAAGCCAGCCCGGTCACGCCGATGGTGGTGCGCGCCGGACGCCGGTCGGCGGGGAAATAGCTCTGCCAGACCTCGTTCATGGCCTCATAATCCCGGTAAAACTCGGTCAGATAAATCCGCGCCATCACGATGTGGGAGAGGTCCAGCCCAATCCCGTTGAGAACAATTTTCAGGTTCTCCACCACCCGGCGCGTCTGCGCTTCAATGCCCTCCGGCAATGGCGCATCCGGCGCGGCCGGATCGGTGGGCATCTGCCCGGTCACGAACACAAATCCCCCCGCCTCCACCGCATGGGAAAACGGCGCCACCGGCCGCGGACCATCAGAAATCATGTGGAACAGTGGGTTGGTCATTTTGTTTTCTTTCTTTGTTTTGGTTCGCCAAAGAGCCTCACAGTGAGCCTGTCGAACTGCGGGGCTCAAGCTTGACCCGAGTATCCATCTTGCGTCACGCCCACGGAGATATTCCACGGACCCTCAGGTCAAGCCCGAGGGTGACGCCGTGCATAGGATCAACGAAGCTAGTTTACATTTAGCATTGTCGCCTTCTTCCCCAATTTCCTCTTCCAGCGGCGTTCAGCCTCCAGCCCTTCGTGTTTTATTGCCAGATTTCCGAGGGTTTCAAGAACGCTGTACTGCAACCCCTCCCTGAAATCAGGACCGGAATCGTATCGCTCCTTCAATATACTATTTCCGCCATGAACGGTTTT
>DROE01000174.1 GCA_011322005.1 Devosia sp. | reverse complement strand
GAATAGCCGAAATTATTGTTGCGGAAATGGGTGCGCGCCTCGATGAGCGCCGCATCCGCCGTATAGTTACCCATGCTCGAAATATCGGCAATCTGAGCCGGGCTGCCCCCAAAACTGGAGCCGCCGAAATTGCCCGAAGCGCAGGCGCTCAGGCTGACCAGCGCCACCGCCATAAAACCAAACTTCAATACCCTGAAAGCACTTTGCCCCATGCCAATCGCCCCTTTTTTAACCGGCCGCCAACCAAAGCGGCCCTACGCAAACTCGGGGGCATGGTAACTTGGGAATTAACTACATTTGGTCAATCCAACGCACTTCGGCAGTCGTTTGCAAGTTAGGGTTAGCGCGGCGTTAAGACCGTTGATGGGGAAGCCTCCATCACCCGCTCCTGGCGGAGCATTTCCGGCATATCCATGTCAATCTTGAGAATGAAAACCGCATCGCGCCGGTTGATTTTCACGCTCACATCTTCGGCCCTTACGCCCACATGGCGGGCAATCACCGCGACAATGTCCTGGCGCATACGCGAAACAAGCTCCGAACGTCCGGTACTGGCGCGCTCATGGGCCAGAATGACCTGCAGCCGCTCCCGTGCCACCGGAGCGGATTTTTTGCGCCCGAACAGGGACAGGATACTCATGCGGCCTTCCCTCCGAACCACTGGGCGAAAAACCCGCGTTTTTCCTCGGGCAACACGATGGGGATGTCCTCGCCGCACAGCCGCCTTGCCGCGTCGATATAGGCACGCGCCGGGGCACTGTTCGCGTCACAAAGTGTAACCGGAACCCCAAGGTTGGAGGCTGAGAGCACCTCTTTGCTTTCCGGCACCACTCCGAGCAGCGGCACCGACAAAATGTCTGAAACATCGTCAATCTCAAGCATTTCCCCGGTTCCGGCCCGGGTGGTGTCAAAGCGGGTAATCAGCAGGTGCTTGTCCACTTCCCTGCCATTTTTGGCCCGCTCCGTCTTGGCGTCAAGCAGCCCGATAATGCGGTCCGAATCCCTGACCGAGGAGATTTCGGGGTTGGCGATAATGATGGCGATATCGGCGTGTTTCATGGCCAGCACGGCCCCCCGCTCAATCCCCGCCGGACTGTCGCAGATTACCCAGTCGAACTTCTTGCGCAACTCGTTCATCACCTGGGCCACACCCTTTTCGGTAAGGGCGTTCTTGTCGCGCGTTTGCGATGCGGGCAGCAGATAAAGATTGTCCAGCCTTTTGTCGCGTATCAGGGCCTGGGACAGGTTGGCGCTGCCCTGTATGACGTTGATCAGGTCATAAATCACCCGGCGCTCGGCACCCATCATCAGGTCCAGATTGCGCAGGCCGATGTCAAAGTCCACCACAGCGACACTGTGCCCGTCCCGGGCCAGAGCCGCACCGAGGGCCGCGGTTGACGTGGTTTTGCCCACCCCCCCCTTGCCCGAGGTTACCACAACCGTCTTGGCCTGTTTTTGCTTCACCATTTTCTTGCTACTCCATTACTTCTAGCTTAAGCGTTTCGCCTTCCCGCCAGGCCTGAACCGGCTTGCCGAAAAGCTCCGGATCGAAATGTTCCGATGATTTGTAGATGCCCCCGATGACAACAAGTTC
>DROE01000173.1 GCA_011322005.1 Devosia sp. | reverse complement strand
CCTCCTACCGAAGCCAATGGCTCATTTCTACCCATGGGGTTTCAAACGATCTTCATTGCCCCGCAGTCAAATGTTCACAGTGCTCCAAGGTCGAAAAAAGCATGAAAGCAAGGGTTTCCACGCCTGCTACCACTTTGAAGCGATAGCACCAATGAGTCCAGCGTGATTGTAAATTTCCTGAGAATCCCTCACTCAAGCCACAGCTTATTAAAAGAAAGGGGAAAAGTGGGTAATCGTTTTGGTTTGAGCCATGTGCGCACGTTTCGGCCATGGGAATTGGGTGTGCTACAATAAAGCGCCCCAACAATATGGAGCGTAACGCAATGACATGGGTAAATTTTCAGACTGTCCGGCAAGGGCTGGACTTTTCCGAGGTGCTGGCGCATTTCGGGTTTGAGACCAAGGCCAACGGCAAGCACCAGGTCAAAATCCACTGCCCTTTTCACGATGATGCCAACCCGTCCTGCGGGATCAATCTCGACAAGAAGGTGTTCAACTGCTTTTCCTGTCGGGCCAAGGGCAATGTGCTCGATTTCTTTGCGATGATGGAGGGGCTGGAGCCGGGCAATCCGCGCGAATTGCGCAAGGCGGCTTTGCTGGCGGTGGAGGTGTTCGGTATTGATGGCGGCGCGCAGGAGGCGAAATCCGGCAACCAGCCAAAGGCCAAGCCGCGCGCAGGGAAGGGCCAGGAACGGGCCTCTAAGGCCTCGAAACCCGCGCCGGACTCAGAGGGGTGCGCGACCGCGAAAAAAGCCGGTGACGGGGCGTCTGACGCCCCTGACAGGCCGGTCAATGCGCCGCTGACGTTTGAGCTGCAACTGGATGCCAAGCATCCTTTCCTCAAGGCGCGTGGCATTGGCAAAAAGCTGATCCGTGCATTCGGGATGGGCTATGCCAGGCGCGGCTCGATGAAGGGGCGGATTTGCTTTCCGATCCATAACGAGGCGGGCGAGCTGATCGCCTATTCCGGGCGCTGGGTTGGTGAGGACAAGCCGAAGGACGTGCCGCGCTATCTGTTGCCGAAGGGCTTTGAGAAATCGCTGGTGCTTTATAACCTGAACCGGGTTCTGGCCTCTGGCCAGCCGACAAGCACGATAGTGATTGTCGAAGGGTTTTGGTCGGTCTTGCGCCTGCACAAGGCCGGGGTGCCGGTGGTTTCGACCTTTGGGGCGAGCATCTCGGACGCACAGGTCGATCTGCTTGTTCAAGCAGGGATCGACAAATGCGTTCTGATCTTTGATGGCGATGAAGGTGGTCGTGTGGGCGTTGAACAAGCTTTGCCAGTTCTGGCAGAGCGCTTGTTCACCCGTACCATCATGCTTGAGGATGGTGTGAAGCCGGACACAATGGATGATGATCTTTTAACAAATTTGCCCCGCTACGTTCGTAGCTAATTGGGCAAAAGTGGGCCTGGGAGTTATCCCAGGCCTTTTCATTTGTGCGTTCGCACTGCCTGTTGCCTTCCCCATGCCTCGGGGGTTCCCCCGTGTCATGGGGAGGTGTTTCGGGGTCTTCCCCGTAGTGGTTCAAGAACTCGTTCGCCCCCGGTTGTCGGCGAGCCGATACCGCCCAAAACTGCCCGGCAGGTCTCTGCCGTGCGCAGTTTTGGAAAGCGG
>DROE01000172.1 GCA_011322005.1 Devosia sp. | reverse complement strand
CTTCAAGACGGCCCACCAGCTTGTTGGCATCGGCGGAAAATTTATTATAGGCGATAACCGCCGGTATGGCAGCCAGCAATCCTAAAGCGGTGGCAAACAGCGCTTCGGCAATACCCGGCGCCACCACCGCCAGATTGGTGCTCTCCGACATGGCAATCGATTGAAACGAGTTCATAATGCCCCATACCGTGCCAAAAAGGCCAACAAATGGCGAAGCGGAACCGACAGTGGCCAGGAACCCCAGGCGCTTTTCCAGCGGCTCTGTTTCGCGCGTTATGGCCACGTCCAGCACCTTGTCGAGACGTGCCTGCACCCCGATATGGCTGGATGCACCCTGCTCGTGACTGCGCTTCCACTCTTTCATCGCCGCGACAAAAACCGCCGACAGGCCCGATGTGGGGCGGTCCGAAAGGGTTTGGTAGAGTTCTTCCAGCGACTGACCCGACCAGAACACTTTTTCGAACCGGTTCATTTCGCGCCGGGCACGCCCGAACGAAAACCATTTGTCAACGACAATGGCCCACGACCAGACCGAAGCCCACAACAGGCCCAGCATTACTGCCTTGACGACCCAGTCGGCAGCCCAGAATAGTGCAAAAAGAGAAAAATCCGCTTCGCTGGCAGCCGCCCCCGTGGCTTGCAATGCTTCCATAAACTGTGTTCCTTCAGTGCAGGACCGCGGTGTGAAGACGGATTTCGCCTGCGCCATTACCTCGGGCCGGAAAGACCCGCATGGGCGGCAATTTTGTCAAATTTTAGGAAAATGCGTACCCGTAACTGCCAAAGCGCACCAACCCCCACTTATTGGCCAAATTATGGTCAACAATTGGGAAATTAAGCACTTTGTCACAAACCGAGCAGTTTTAGCACATCTGCGGGGACACGTGCCGGTTTCCCCGCGTCCGAAACCATGACCACGAGCACCTGCGCCCTGACCAGAGTTTTATCACCACGCATTATGGTCTGCTCCAGTTCCAGACGGGCACCGCGAACACCTCTGGCGCGGGTTTCAACAACCAGTTCATCGTCGATGACAGCCGGTTTGTCGTACCAGACGTCCATATGGCGCACCACGAAGCCCAGACCCCGTTTGGCCAGTGCTGTGTGGTGCACTCCACGTTCGCGCAACAGCTCGGTGCGTCCCCGTTCCATGAACTTCAGATACGTGGCGTGATAAACATTGCCACTGAAATCGGTGTCTTCGTAATAGATGCGGATGGGGAAATGACTTGAAATCTGGTTCTCGCTCATGGGCTCTCCGGGGTCACAAAAAAATCATCTGGGCCTGAATATTTGACTTTTGCGCTGTTTTGGCCGCGAATGAAACCTGCAAACCCCGCGGGTCAGCATAAATTCGATCAATGAAGGGAAAAAGGCATACTGGTTCTGGAAAGCACTGTGTGCATGGACGCAACCCCGAAGCGGGTCTGGCACTACCTCTCAGCGGTTGAGAATATTCACCTCTGGGTTCCGGCCATCAACAGGGCCTGGTGCGAAACGGAAACCAGCCGGGGCATTGGCACCGAGCGCGTCTGTGAACTCGACAAGTTTTCGGTACGCGAAACCTTTGTTGAATGGGACGAGGGTAAAAGCTTCAAATATGTGGCCACCGGCGCGCCGATGCTCAAGTCCGCCTCCAACAGATGGAGCCTTGAAGCCATCGGCGACCAGACCCTTGTTACGTCCTATTCTGAAATTGTCGTCAAGGGCGGAGTTTTTGGCCGCCTGCGTGAGCCGCTGATATTTCTGGCGACAAAATTTGGTTTCCCCAACGCGCTGGCGCCACTCAAATACCATGTGGAAACCGGAAAACCCTTTGAAGGCGACGCCAAAGATTTGCCGTTGGTTCCCCCGTTCTGCTGAAATATTCAGGGCTTCTGCCGCTCGTCCACAATCACGTGTTCGGCCCTTGCAGGTAAATCGACAAAGCGTCGGCGTATCCATTTTGGCAACAGATTGAAGCGCTCAAGCGCCTGCACTTCAACAGGCACCCAGTCAAAGGTCAACACGTGGCCCTCATCGTGAGCGACCAGACAAGGCCCATTTATTTCAAACGGAAATTCCTCCGGCAGGGTGACAGCGTAATAGTGAGCAATCTCGTGATAGTGCTCCCCTTCGCGTTCAAAAAAATTCTCCGCACTGAACAGCAACCGCTCCACACGGGCGGCACACATGAGTTCTTCTTCAATTTCCCGATACAGCGCCTTGTCACTGGCCTCGCCAAATTCCACCCGTCCTCCGGGAAGAAGCACAAAATCATCCTCATCCTCCCGGCATACCAGCACATGATTGTCGCGGACAACGACCCCGGCCACGCGATAGTTGAACCGGTGAATGCCGTTCAGGAACGAGAGCGTTTGACGCGAACTCATGCCTCGTCTTCTTCTTTGAACAGGCTGGCCTGCAGGCTGGCCTGATTGCCGATAAAGCCTTGCGGCACCGCCAGCCCCAGATGGGAAAAGGCCCTTGCCGTCAACATGCGCCCGCGCGGGGTACGCTGGATGAAGCCCTGCTGCATCAGAAAAGGTTCAACTATGTCCTCAATGGCATCACGCGGCTCGGAAAGGGCCGCGGCAATGGTTTCAATGCCCACCGGTCCGCCCCCATAGAGTTCGCCGATGATATTGAGATAACGCCGGTCGAGCATATCAAGGCCCTCGGCGTCCACATCCAGCCTGAGCAATGCCTTGTCGGCAACCGCGGCGCTGACCTCGTCTGCCCCCTCAACCAGCGCAAAATCGGTGACCCGGCGCAACAGGCGCCCGGCAATGCGCGGCGTGCCCCGCGAGCGGCGCGCCACCTCCATCGCCCCCTCGCGGCTCATTTTAACCTGAAGCAGGCGCGCACCCCGGTTGACGATCTGCACCAGTTCCTCGGGAGAGTAAAAACTGAGCCGCACCGGAATGCCGAACCGGTCGCGCAACGGGGTGGTCAGCAATCCGGCGCGGGTTGTCGCCCCGACAAGGGTGAATTTTGCCAGATCAATACGCACGGAGCGCGCCGCCGGGCCCTCGCCAATAATCAGGTCGAGCTGAAAATCCTCCATTGCCGGATAAAGAATCTCCTCGATTGCCGAGTTCAGCCGGTGGATTTCGTCGATGAACAACACATCCCCGTCTTCAAGATTGGTCAGCAGCGCCGCCAGATCGCCCGCCTTTGCAATCACCGGGCCGGAAGTGGCACGAAAACCTGCGCCCAGTTCGCGGGCGACGATTTGCGCCAGAGTGGTTTTGCCCAGGCCCGGCGGGCCGACAAACAACACATGGTCAAGCGCGGCCTTTCGCTTCTTTGCCGCCTCGATAAAAACTTCCAGATTGGCCCGCGCGTCGGCCTGCCCGATAAACTCGGAAAAACCCGTGGGGCGCAGGGAAATATCGGTGTCCCCGTCGCGCTCGGCAGTAGAGGAGGTGAAGTCGGTCACGAACTCAACTCCCGCAAGCCCAGCCGGATCAGTTTTTCGGTTGGCATGTCATCGCCTTCTCTGGCAACAATTTTAGCCAGCGCTGCCGAGGCCTGCGCACTGGAATAACCAAGATTGGACAGGGCCGACACCGCATCGGCCACGTTGGAGCTGGCAAGCCCTTCCCCCAAAGCGGTTTGCAGACCAAGCGCGCCCGCATCAATACCGCCAAGATCGGGCACCTTGCCCTTGAGTTCTGTCACCAGCCGCTGGGCCAGCTTGGGGCCAACGCCCGATGCCCTTCCCATCATCGCCTTGTCCTGCAAAGCGACGGCCGAGGAAATTTCCGAGGGCGACAGGGTGGAAAGAATGGCCAGCGCCACCCGCGCGCCCACCCCCTGCACCCCGAGCAGTATGGAAAACCAGGCTTTTTCGCCCTGCGTGGCAAACCCGTGCAGTCGGATCATGTCTTCGCGCACCATCATCTCGGTAAAAACCGAGCATGGCTCCCCCACTCCGGGCAATGCGCCAAGTGTGCGCGACGAGCAGAACACCACATAACAGACACCGCAGACATCGATCAGCACATGATCGTCGCCGTAATTTTCTACGATGCCCTTGAGTTTACCGATCATGTGCTCGCCAACTCAATAACGCGTTGGGTGCGATGATGGGCGTGGCAGATGGCAATGGCCAGCGCGTCCGCCGCATCCGCGCTTTTGAACTCAGCGCCGGGCAGCAATGTCTTGACCATCAACTGAATTTGGTTCTTGTCCGCATGGCCCGAGCCGACGATGGATTTTTTCACCAGATTGGCCGCATATTCGCCCACCGGCAGACCAAGCGCCGCCGGGGTCATCAGCACCACCCCGCGCGCCTGACCCAAATGCAGCGCCGAGCGCGCCCCGGCATTGACAAAGGTTTCTTCGACCGCCGCCTCGTGGGGGTTAAAACTGTTGATAATGGCGGAAAGCTCCTCGAACAGGGTCTTTAGCCGTATCGCAAGCGCCAGACCGGTTTTTGGAGAAATGGTGCCGCAGGCAACAAAGCTCAGCCGGTTTCCCGCACTTTCCACAATGCCCCAGCCACAGTGGCGCAAGCCGGGATCAATTCCAATGATTCGCACTTCGTCCGCCATGCTTTGAGCCTAAACACATCGGCGCAATCTTACCAAGCACAAAGTGAACAAAAGGGAAACAAGGCACGGTCTCTTGTGGTACAGGCAACACAAAAATCCACAACAGGCCAACCCTCACTCATCTCGAAGCAATTGCGAAGCGCAGGTCCGGCACCTACATATACGGCAAGAGAAAACGAAAGAGAGCGCCCTGTGTCTGACAACGCGCAACACTGGGACGGTGTATTTGGCCTCAGAGGCGAAGAGGAACTCACCTGGTTTCAGGCGAGCGCCGAACCCAGCCTGAGCCTCATATCAGAGTTTGCTGGAGGCACCGCGGGCGGCATAATCGACGTCGGTGCCGGAGCATCGCGCCTTGTGGATGGGCTTCTGGAACACGGTTTTACCGACATTGCCCTTCTGGATATTTCCCGCAAGGCGCTGGACAGGACTTCGCAACGCCTGAGCAAGCACCGGGCTGAACCGGAATATATCACCGCCGACATAACGAGTTGGCAACCGGCCCGAAAATGGCATGTCTGGCACGATCGGGCAGTGTTTCATTTTCTGACCAGCCGAGCCGACCAGGACGCCTATCTGCGCGCACTGAAGGCTGCAACCGGCCCCGCCTCGATTGTGGTCATCGGCACTTTCACACTCGAGGGGCCCGAGAAATGCTCCGGCCTGCCGGTGCAACGCTATTCTCCCGAAACGCTGGCGCGGCGGCTGGGACCCGATTTCGCTCTGCTGAAAGGCCAGATGCACAAGCACATCACGCCCGCCCGAAATGTTCAAAAATTCGCTTTTTCGGTTCTGCGGCGCAGCCCGCACCCGGCCCCCCGGTGAAACAGCCTACTTCATCAGATATTTGATCAGCGCCGCTATTGAAAGAACCACCAGCAGACCGATCAGCAGCATCCAGATGCCGCCGAACCACATACCACCACCCATCCATTCACTTTCAAACATCACCCTTTTTCGCCTCCTGTGAGAGAGTTTTCAATTACCCATGCAATGTAGGAAGCCGGTGAGTAAATTCCAAATCACCCCTCAGCGATCTGCGCCATATCCTCGTCGCTCATCTCGACATTGGTATAGACGTTCTGCACGTCATCATCGTCTTCGAGCGCCGCCAGAAGCCGCATCAGGGATGCACCCTTGTCGGCGTCTACCGTAGTACCTGAAACGGGCTTGAACATGGGCTTGACCGAACCGGCTTCCCCCAGCAACGCTTCGAGCGCCTTGGAAACCTCGCCGATCTGCTCAAAGGCGCAATAGATGATGTGACCGTCCTTAGAACTTTCCACGTCGTCAGCTCCCGCCTCGATGGCCGCTTCCATGACCGTGTCGGCATCCCCTGCTTCAACCGGATAGGTGATTTCTCCCACCCGCTCGAACATGAAAGAGACGGAACCCGTTTCCCCCAGCGTTCCACCGCTTTTGCCAAATATGGTACGTATGTTGGAGGCGGTGCGGTTGCGATTGTCGGTCAGGGCTTCAACGATGACTGCCACCCCGCCCGGGCCATAGCCCTCATAGCGGATGTCCTCGTAGTTTTCGGCATCGCTCATGCTCGCCTTGTTGATGGCGCGCTGAATATTGTCCTTGGGCATGGATTGCGAGCGGGCATTGTTGACCGCCAGCCTCAGGCGCGGATTCATGTCCGGGTCGGGCATTCCCATTTTGGCGGCGACCGTGATTTCCTTGGACAGTTTGGAAAACAGCTTGGAACGCGCGGCGTCCTGGCGCCCTTTTCGATGCATGATGTTCTTGAATTGTGAATGGCCGGCCATGTTTTCCCTTGATGTTTCCATTGGATGATTCAGTTGGCGGAGTTATAAAATATGCGAACAGTACGGTCAAAAGGTCAAATCAGATTGCCCCGAAAAGTCTTTCTGCCAAATCTCCCGTTGAGTGGCGGCTGCCAGTGCGGTGCCGTGCGCTACCAGCTCAACGCCGCGCCACTGATCCTCTATTTCTGCCACTGTACCGAGTGCCAGAAACAATCTTCCTCCGCCTTTGGTCAATCCATGCGGGTCAGTGCAAAAGACCTCACCGTTTCCGGTGAACTCCGTGCTTTTTCCAGACCCGGCGCCTCAGGCAACGACCTGATTTGTGAATTCTGCTCTGCCTGCGGCGCTCGGCTGTTCCATCGGCGCACAAGCTACACCGATGCGCTCAACATCAAGGCCGGAACTCTTGACAATACAAAATGGTTCAAGCCGGCCGGGCACATCTGGACCAAAAGCAAACAGGGCTGGTTTGAAATTCCCCCCGATGACTTGTCTTACGAAGGCCAACCCGAGACCTACGGCCCCCTGATGGAACGCTGGCAGCAGATGCTGGGACGGCAGGCCTAAAATTCCGGCAATGCTTCTTCCAGCACGCCCCCGATACGTACCGGGAAGATGGACAGGCACAACCCGGTCTTGTCGTCGGTTCTGATGGCAACACCTGAGAGGGTTGTCTCCCCGGTGGCTGGAACAAAACGCCCCCTGGCAATGCCGGAAACAAACCGGCCAAGCGGTTCATCCACCTCCATGCCGATGACCGAATCATAGTCCCCGCACATGCCCGCATCAGACATCAGGCCGGTGCCTCCGGCCAAAATGCGCTGGTCGGCTGTGGGGATATGGGTGTGGGTGCCCACAACAAGGCTGGCTCTGCCGTCAACAAAATGCCCCATCGCTGCCATTTCGGAGGTGGCTTCGGCGTGGAAATCGACAATTATGGCGTCGGCGACCTCGCTGAGCGGGCATTCCGAGATAGCCTTTTCAACCGCATGAAAGGGGTCTTCGGCGGGTTTCATGAACACCCGGCCCAAAGCGCTGATAACCAGCACCTGTCGCCCGTTACGCGCTCCAACAAGCATCGCCCCGCGCCCCGGCGCATCGGTAGCAAAGTTGAGGGGGCGCAACAGGCTGTTTTCGCGCTCGATGAAGCTGAGCGTATCGCGCTGGTCAAAGGCGTGGTCGCCAAGGGTCACCACATCGGCTCCGGCGTCCTTGAGCACATTGAAATGAGCCTGGGTCAGCCCGCGCCCGTGGCTGGCATTTTCCCCGTTTACAACGACAAAATCAAAACCATATTCTTCGATAAGCCCGGGCAGGCGCCGGGCGACAATATCCCGACCGGCCCGGCCCATCACATCGCCCAGAAACAGTATTTTCAACTGGCTTCACCTTTTCCGTTAAATTTACGCATTCCCTTTTCGGTGACCACCATATGCAGGGGCACATCATGGGGAGAGGCAGGAATATGTTCCAGTTCCTGTACGTCAAAAGCCAGGCCGACCAGTAGTGGCTCACGGTCCATCGCGGCAATGGTCCGGTCATAATAGCCTTTGCCATAACCAAGCCGGTTGCCATGGCTGTCAAACCCGAGCAGGGGCAGAACGATAATATCGGGAAATACCCTGCGAGAGTTTTTTCCGGGCTCGCTTGTTCCGAACGGTCCGGGTGCCAATTCCTCGCCGCCCTCCCACAGGCGAAGTACCAGCGGCCTGTCCGGCCCGATAATGGCGGGCAGACAGATTGGATGCCCGCGTTTGCGCAACGCTTTGACTAGGTTCCGGCAATCGAGCTCGTCGCCCATGGGCCAGTAGAGCGCCACCGTCGCCCCTTCAGGCACCGGCACCTGTTCCAGAAAGTGTCGTTCCGCAGCCTTCGAGGCTCCTGCCCGGAAAGTTTCGCTCAATCCGGCGCGTTTTTTTGAGGCAAATTGACGCAAGCCGGCCTTGGCTCTGGCCATATCCGCTTTGGTCGCTGGCATCGGGTTCAGGGTCAAAAAAGGCGGCCTTCAGCAGTCTTGAAATCAGATGCCGCCACGGCCGTGGGATCGTCGATTCCGGGAACCTACAAAAGTAGGTGGGCGCCGTATATCCCGGCCCACGGGCCGGGTCAGGGACAGCTCCCTGTGGAAACGTAAGGCCCCGCAAATAATAATCCTGCACGAGCCGGGCAGCGCATCCCATATAGGTGCACAAACATCCTCACGCAAAGTGAATTTTGCTTTCATCCGCGTTGGCGAACTCAGGTCCCCGCTTCGTTCCCTTGTGCGGTTTCATCAATAACGGTCGCCACCGCCTCGATTTTTCGGGCGGTCTCGGCCAGCTTCTTGGCGAATCTGGCTTCCAGCGCCACGCTCTCATCGGACACCGCCTGACTATCGGCGCGCACTTGTTCGATTTCGCGTTTGAGCTCTTCGATTTTGCGCTCTGCTTCCACCAGTTCGTCAAGAACAGCGATGCCCCCCATCACCGTTAGGCGATTGTCGCCGATTTCCCCGAACGATCCCTTGAAGCGCTCCACATGGATGTTGAAGCGGCTGGCCAGCCCCTCCAGATGCTCTTCCTGACCATCCTCGCAGGCCATGCGGAACTTGCGGCCGTTTATCTCGACACTAACTTCAGCCATTACTTCTGCTCCTCGTCAGCGAGCACGTTATTGACGGTTTCCATTGCATTGACCAGACGCCTGGAAACCTCCGAAGCCGTAGCATCGAGCTTTTTGGCTTTGGAACTTGAGCGGCTGAGCTCGCTGGCCAGCGCCGCCCGGTCTTCCTCCAGACGCTGAACATCCGCCTCGATGCGCGCGATGGAACGTACCCGCCCGTTCAGACCTCTCAGACTGGCCTCAAGTCGGGCCAGCGCCCGTTCCACCCGCTCAGCTGCCAGATTGTATCCCTCGCTGCCCCGCTGATTACCGGAGCCGGTGTCACGCCCCCGGGCATCAGGGGGGTCTTGCGGAAAGCTGGATGACATAAAAGCCCTCTTGAATATTTCAAACCTGCAATAACACGATTGAGCGATTCTCTTGTAGTTCAATTGACCTCAAACAACTCGGGAATGGCAACCCATGCCATGCAAGAGCCCAACATGGGCGCAAGTGTGACACTCCGCTACAAATCAATCCCCCACTGAATTGACTAAAAAACAGCACCTGTTTATGTGTCGTGACCATCTCAGGTTCGCTAAAATCCCACACGCCAGCGCATGGGTATGCTGTAACAGTTGCAAGAGGCGCCAGTTTGATGACCAATTCCGCCAAACACACCGGCATGGCAAATGCCATTCGCATACTCTCCCTTGATAGTGTGGAGCGTGCAAAAAGCGGACATCTGGGCCTGCCCCTTGGTGCTGCCGATGTGGCAACGGTGCTGTTTTCGCAGTTTTTGAAGTTCGACCCCAAGGATCCTGACTGGTTTGACCGCGACCGCTTTGTGCTGTCCGCAGGCCATGGCTCTATGCTTCTCTACTCGGCCCTCTATCTGTTGGGCTATGAAGAAGCAACTCTGGAGGAATTGCAGAACTTCCGCCAGCTGGGCGCACGAACCGCCGGACACCCCGAACATGGCCACCTTGCCGGCATTGAAACCACCACCGGCCCCCTTGGTCAGGGTGTCGCAAACGCGGTGGGCATGGCCATTGCCGAGACAAAACTGGCCGCCGAGTTCGGCAAAGAACTGGTGGACCACTACACCTACGCCCTGATTGGCGATGGCTGCCTGATGGAAGGCATTTCCCATGAGGCTGCCGCCCTTGCCGGACACCTGGCCCTGAACAAGCTGATTGTGCTGTGGGACGACAACGATATTACGATTGACGGCCATGTGTCCCTTACCGACAGCACCGACCAGATTGCCCGCTTCAAAGCCTATGGCTGGAATACTATTTCCATCGACGGCCATGACGCCAAGGCCATTGCACAGGCCGTCGAAAAAGCCAAAAAGAGCGACAGGCCCAGTTTTATCGCCTGCAAGACCACCGCCGGGTTCGGCGCCCCCACCCGCGCCGGAAAGCCAAAAGCCCATGGCGGCCCCTATGGCGAAGAAGAAGCCAGGGGCGTGCGCGAGGCCCTCGGCTGGACCAATGAACCCTATGACATTCCCGAAGATATTGTTGACGACTGGCGCCTTGCCGGGCTGCGCTCCACAAAAACAAGGGTAGCATGGGAAAACGCGGTCGAGGAACTTGATGCCGAGGCGCTGGGCGAATTCAAGCGCCGCATGCGCGGCGACCTGCCCACATCTCTGGACAAAGCCATAGCCGAACTCAAGCATAATCTAGCCGCCGAACAGCCCGCCATCGCCACCCGCAAAGCCTCCCAAATTTGCCTTGAAGGCATAAACGAAGCCCTTAAGGAAACCATGGGCGGCTCCGCTGACCTGAACGGCTCCAACCTTACCAAAACTTCCGGCTTTGAAGATTTCACTGCCAAAGACCGCACCGGACGCTTCATCAATTTTGGCGTGCGCGAACACGCCATGGCCGCTATCCTCAACGGTCTGGCCCTGCACGGGGGCATTCTGCCCTATACCGGCGGTTTTTTTGTCTTTTCGGACTATGCACGCCCCTCCATCCGGCTGGCCGCCCTGATGGGCATCCGAGTCATTCATGTCATGACCCATGATTCCATCGGAGTAGGCGAGGACGGCCCCACCCACCAGCCGGTCGAGCATCTTGCCTCGTTCCGCGCCATGCCCAACATGAAAGTCTATCGGCCCGCCGATGCCATGGAAACCGCCGAATGCTGGGAGCTCGCCCTCAAAGACCGTTCCGGCCCCTCCATTCTGGCCCTCACCCGCCAGGGCGTCAAACCGGTACGCTCCAACGCTGAGGACACCAACCTTTGCGCCCGGGGGGCCTATGTGCTCCAGGGAGAAGATGAAGCCGATGCCACGATCTTTGCCACCGGCTCCGAAGTTGGCCTGGTACTTGAAGCGGCCCGGCTTCTCAACGCCCGGGATATATCCGTTCGCATTATATCCGTGCCCTGTCTGGACATTTTCCTGTCGCAGGACTCCGTGTATCGCGCCCGGATCGTCGGCTCTTCAAAGGCCCGCGTTGTCGTGGAGGCCGGAGTACGTTGTGGCTGGGACCGTTTGCTGGGCGAAACCGGAGAGTTTGTCGGCATGAGCGGATTTGGTGCCAGCGCCCCGGCCGCTACACTTTTTGAGCATTTCGGGATTACCCCTGAGGCAGTGGTTGAAGCGGTTGCAAAACAGTTGTAAGCCCGGTTCAAAACCTCAACCGGCAATTGCGGCCCCTGGAAGGACCCGATGGTGCCGATTTCCAACCTTTTCAAAGGAGCAGACAAATGGCAATTCGTGTCGCAATCAACGGATTTGGCCGCATCGGGCGCAACATCCTGCGGGCCATAATCGAAAACGGGCGCACCGATATTCAGGTCGTGGCCATCAACGATTTGGGCTCGGTTGAAACCAATGCCCACCTGATGCGCTACGACAGCGTGCACGGAACGTTCGGCGGCGAGGTTAAAGTTGATGGCGACACTATCGACGTTGGTCAGGGCCCCATCAGGGTCTATGCCATACGCGACCCCAAAGAGCTGCCCTGGGGAGAACTGGATATTGACATCGCCATGGAATGTACGGGCATTTTCACCGCCCGTGACAAGGCCGGGTGGCATCTGGAGGCCGGCGCCAAGCGCGTTTTGATTTCGGCACCCGGCGCCAATGCCGACCTGACCGTGGTTTATGGCGTCAATCACGAATTGATTGGCGCCGACCATAAAGTCGTCTCAAACGGGTCCTGCACCACCAACTGCCTCGCCCCGGTCGCCAAAATTCTCAATGACAGCGTGGGTATTCAAAAAGGCTTCATGACCACAATTCACGCCTATACCGGCGACCAGCCCACCCTTGATACCATGCACAAGGACCTCTATCGCGCCCGTGCCGCCGCCATGTCGGTCATCCCAACTTCGACCGGTGCCGCCCGGGCATTGGGGCTGGTATTGCCCGAACTTGAAGGTGTGCTCGATGGCGCGTCCCTGCGCGTACCCACCCCCAACGTTTCGGTGGTGGACCTGACTTTTGTCGCCAGGCGCGACACCACGGTTGAAGAAATAAATGCAATCGTCAAGGAAGCTGCCTCGGGTGCTCTTAAGGGCGTGCTGGCCTATGACGAGGAGCCCAAGGTCTCTATCGACTTCAACCACAACCCCCATTCGTCGGTTTTCGCCGCCAAACAGACCAAACTGCTTGGCGGAAGTCTTGTGCATGTCATGAGTTGGTATGACAACGAATGGGGCTTTTCGTGCCGCATGGCTGACGTCGCTTCAGAGATGGCAAAAACTCTTTAGAGAACTTTGTAGCAAGCTCGACAATTTTCAACCGGGCCGGAAATGGCCCGGTTTTTTTCGCCCATCCGCCCGGTTCATGTTGAGCGGGAAGCCCGGAACGCGTAGCCTGTCGCCAACAGGCAAAAAATATCGCGCTGAGGAGCAAACCGGCATGGCAGAATTCAACACTATGGATGATTTGCAGTTCGCGCACAAAAACGTGCTGGTCCGCGTCGACCTCAATGTTCCGGTAAAAGGCAAAAAGGTAAGCGATGCCACCCGCCTGGAGCGCATCGTGCCTACCCTCAGGGACATCACCAAGGTCGAGGGCAAAGCCATATTGCTTTCCCATTTTGGACGCCCGGAGGGCAAGGTCGTTCCCGACCTGTCGCTGGAAATGGTCGTTCCGGCGCTGGCAGAAGTTTTTGGACACAAGGTCGAATTCGTCAAAACCGACTGGAATGATATCAGCGCTGCAAAAGAGCAGATTGAAAAAGCCGAGCCCGGCTCGGTTCTGGTGATGGAGAACACCCGCTTTCATCCCGGCGAAACAACAAACGATGCTGAACTTGGCGCCCGCATGGCCGAGCTTGGTGACATCTACGTCAACGATGCGTTTTCTGCCGCCCATCGCGCCCATGCCTCAACCGAAGCCCTTGCCCACCTGTTGCCAAACGCTGCCGGGCGCGCCATGCAGCGCGAGTTGAACGCTCTGGCCAAAGGTTTGGGCAACCCCAAGCGTCCCCTTATTGCCCTCATCGGGGGGGCCAAGGTTTCAACAAAAATCGACCTGCTGGAACATCTGATAAACAAGGTCGATGCGCTGGTTATCGGTGGCGGGATGGCCAATACTTTTCTGCATGCCGTCGGCATCAGCGTGGGCCGGTCCCTGTGCGAACACGACCTGGCCGAAACCGCCCACCGGATCATGGAAAAAGCCGCTGATGCGCGTTGCACAATCCTGCTGCCCATCGACGCGGTTGTCGCCTGGAAATTCGAAGCGAACGCCCCCAACCGACTTTATGGCATCGACGCCATTGACCCCGACGGCATGATTTTGGACGTTGGCCCCACCACCATCGAACGCATCAAAGGTGCCATTGATGACGCCAGCACACTCATCTGGAACGGACCCCTGGGCGCGTTTGAACTCAATCCATTCGACAAGGGCACCGTTGAAATTGCCCGATATGTGGCGGCGCGCACCAAGTCCGAACTGCTGATTTCGGTGGCTGGGGGCGGTGATACCGTTGCTGCCCTTGCCCATGCCGGGGTCAAGGACAAATTCACCTATGTGTCGACCGCCGGGGGCGCGTTTCTGGAATGGATGGAAGGCAAAAAACTGCCAGGAGTTACTGCTCTGCAACCGCTGTGATATTGCCAGAACACTGCCTTACGCCAGGGTTACCTATGCCTGCTGGCGAAATTTCCACTTTTTTTGAACAAAATTTGCCCTCATTGCTCCCCAAATTCGAAACACGGCCAGCTTACAGGACAATTTTTTGTGCAGGTTTTTCTGATCACCCCCAATGAACTGGATGAAAAAACATTCCAGCCCAAGCTGGTTTCCGCTCTTGAAACGGGCCTGGTTTCCGCCCTGCTCCTCACACGCGCAGGACTGAACCATCAGCAGTATGAAAACCGTGTCCGGGCCTTGGCACCGCTCGCACAATCAAGCGACTGTGCCGTCCTTCTGGACAATTGCCCGGAGCTCGTAAAACAATTCCGGGCTGATGGCGTGTATGTGAGTTCGGGCCAGAACAGGTTTGTTCAAGCCATCAACGCCCTGAAACCACAATATATTGTTGGCGCGGGCGATGTTCATTCGAGGCACGAAGCCATGCTGCGCGGAGAAGTCGGGGCCGACTTCATTCTGTTTGGCAGTCTGGAGCGTACCCCGGACCGGGCAACCAGGGAACTGGCACAGTGGTGGGCTGAACTATTTGAGACTCCGTGTGTGCTGTCAGACCCTGTGACACCAGCGCACGAATTGGCACCCCAAAACGGCGAGTTCGTCGGGCTGGGGACTAATGTCTGGAATGCCCCCCAAGGCCCCGCTCAAGCAGTCAAGCTGGCCATGTCCGGGAATGGTCGATGAAATCTTTGACTCCAATCGCAGTTGTGTTTGCCTTTTGTGCGGCCATGGCGGATCCCGCCGCCGCGCAACTGACCGCCGCCCCCTCCTCAAACGGAGGCGCCGAGGCGATTTCCGAGGAAATCTTTGGCCCCCGTCGCAATGTGGATTTGGCCTTTGGCGCTTTCCAGCGCGGCCGGTACCTGACGGCACTGGCTCTTGCTCTCCAGCGCGCTGAGCAGAATGACGCTGCTGCTCAGACCCTGATTGCAACCATTTATGCCAACGGTCTGGGCGTGGCCCAAAATCTGGCCCTTGCTTCAAGCTGGTATGCCATTGGTGCACAAAACGGCGATGCCTCCGCCGCCTTCCAACTCGCATTGATGTATCAGCACGGGCGCGGTGTTCCCAGAAATCCCAAACGCGCCGCCGAACTGTTCCGGCAGGCGGCTGAGGCCGGGCACAGGGAGGCAAAGTACAATCTCGCCCTGCTTCACATAGAGGGCACCAGCGCCGAGCCAAGTTTTGCCCGTGCTGTTGAACTTCTGCGCGAGGCTGCGCAGGCGGGCCTGCCCGAAGCCATGTACGATTATGGAATCATGCTGATGGAGGGTGCCGGTATCATCCCCGACACCCGCGCCGGAGCCGAGCAGATCGGACGTGCGGCCCAGATGGGTCTGCCCGAAGCCCAGGTCGAATACGCCACCCTCCTCTATCTGGGTAACGGCGTTGACCGGGACCGCGCCGCCGCCGCCCAATGGTATGCAAGAGCCGCTGAAGCGGGCAACGCTGTGGCACAGAATCGTTTGGCAAAACTGCTCGCGGTCGGTGAAGGTATTGAACAGGATTTCGTGGAAGCGGCCAAATGGCGGGCACTGGCCCGACGTCAGGGGCTGGTCGATACCGAGCTGGAACGGCTGCTGCTGTCCATTACGCCAGAGGAGTTGTCTCTTGCCGAGCAACGGGCCCGCTTTTGGCCCGCTCTGCCGCCAACGGTAGCGCAAACCCCGGCGCTGACCCCTCCGAACACGGACGACGACATGCGCCGGGCCATGGACGAACTGGTTGACGCTCTCTCTTCTGCAAACTGACATACCCCGCCCCCCAAAGCCTTGCATGCCGCTTCAAACTGGGGCACAAGCCCCGAAACACAAAAGACTGCGTTGGAACTCAGACTGATGAAGATAAACGGCAACGAAATCCGTCCCGGAAACGTCATCCAGCACAAAGGCGAGTTATGGGTTGCAGTGAAGGTCAACCACGTAAAGCCCGGCAAGGGCGGCGCTTTTGCCCAGGTCGAACTAAAGGGCATTGTTTCAAACACCAAACTGAACGAACGTTTCCGTTCCGCCGAAACGGTTGAAAGAATCCGCCTTGAGCAGAAGAACTATCAATTTCTCTACAAGCAGGACGACATGCTGGTGTTCATGGATAACGAAACCTTTGAGCAGCTCGAACTGATGGCCGACTTTGTCGGCGACCGGGCCCGGTTCCTTCAGGATGGCATGAATGTGCAGGTGGAGAGCCACGAAGGAACGCCGCTGGGCATCTCGCTGCCCCAGTTCGTCACCCTGCAGGTGAGCGAGACAGAACCCGTTGTCAAAGGACAAACGGCCGCCAATTCGTTCAAGCCGGCGGTGCTGGAAAACGGCATCAAGGTCATGGTTCCCCCCTTTATCTCCGAGGGCGAAAACATTGTCGTGGACACCGGAGAAATCACCTACTTCAAACGCGCCGACTAGTTCAGGGTAGATCAAATGGCCGCTTCAGCACTGCTAAATATTATGATCAGGGCCGCTCACAAGGCAGGCCGCTCTTTGACCCGTGACTTCGGGGAAGTGGAAAACCTTCAGGTATCCCGCAAAGGCCCTGCGGACTTTGTTTCCAACGCCGACCGCAAGGCCGAGGAAATCGTGCACGACGAACTGCTCAAGGCCCGGCCCACCTATTCCTTCCTTATGGAGGAGAGCGGCGAAATAAAGGGAACGGACGGCCAGCATCGCTGGATAATTGATCCCCTGGACGGCACCACGAATTTTTTGCACTCCATCCCCCTTTTTGCCTGCGCCATCGCCCTGGAGCGCAACGGGGAGGTTATTGCCTCGGTGATTTATAACCCCATCATGGACGAAACATTCACTGCGGAAAAAGGGCGCGGAGCCTGGCTCAACGAGCGCAAGCGCCTGCGCGTGGGGGGGCGGCGCAAACTTTCTGAATGTGTCGGTGCGACGGGCATCAATTCGCGCAATACCGCAGGCACAACTCGAGAAATCCGCCAGCTTGCACATATTTTGCCCAGCCTGGCCGGTATTCGCAGAACCGGTTCGGCCTCCACCGATCTTGCGTGGCTGGCAGCGGGGCGTTTTGATCTCTATTGGGAGGCCGAACTGGCCCCCTGGGATATCGCTCCTGGTCTGGTTCTTGTTCGCGAAGCAGGCGGTTTTGTTTCAGATTTTTCAGGTAAGGCGGATAACATCCAGGATGGCGAGGTGGTTGCAGGCAATGAAGCAATCCATCATGCGATCTTAAAACGCCTCAAAGCTGTCAGGGACAGGACGCATTGAACTCGCCCGGTCAAAAAAGAGTGCAAGGCGGACATGTTGAAAGCTGAACTCATATTTGCCGCCGGGGCTGTCCCTAAATTGGCTCAATGCCATTGTCAGGACATCATGGGCTGAATAGTCTTATTTTGAGCAAATCACCCGGGAGGCTTGAAATTTAGGCCATGACAGAGCGCTATGATCCCTATTTGCTGGCAAGTCCCAATGTCTACCTGATCAAGATGATCATTTTTCTGATCCTTGTCGCCATGCTGGGCGGCATTCTTGCCCCGCAATTGCTGGTGGCCTTCTGGGCCAATCCGTTCATCAACGGGTTGATCCTGTTCGTTCTGGTTGTGGGTATTCTGCTCTCCTTTCGTCAGGTCATTCGTCTTTTTCCCGAAATCCGCTGGGTGAACTCTCTCCAGAACGGATCCATGGCCAATGCCTCTCAGCCTGTGCTGCTGGCCCCCGTCGCCTCAATGTTGCAAGACAGGCTTGGCGAAGCGGTGATAACGCCCGCTTCCCTGCGCTCAATTCTGGATTCCGTTGGTTTTCGTCTCGACGAAGCGCGCGAGACCGCCCGCTACATGACCGGTCTTTTGGTCTTTCTGGGACTGCTGGGCACGTTTTACGGACTGCTGCAAACAGTAAATTCCGTCACAGCGGTTATCCAGAGCCTTGATATATCCGCCGGTGACAGCGGCAACCTGTTCGCCAACCTGACCGAAGGTCTTGAAGCCCCCCTCAGCGGAATGGGTACTGCTTTCGCCTCTTCGCTTTTCGGGCTGGCCGGCTCTTTAATTCTGGGTTTTCTCGACCTGCAGACAGGGCAGGCTCAGAATGGTTTTGCCACCGAACTTGAGGACTGGATGTCTTCGATGACCGAGTTGGATCACCCCGTGACCCAGATGCAGGCCACCGGTCTTGGTGTTTCGGGGGACGAAATGCAATCCATGTTTGAGCGCCTGGGTTCCACCATGCAGCAGTCCGACAGCTCTCAGAACGCTATCCGTGCCATGGCCGAACTGGCGCGCGGCATCGACGGACTGGTCAAACATATCCGTGCCGAGCAGGAGGATTTGCGTCGCCATATCGTCCAGCAGGGCGAAACCAACAAAAAACTGCGGGATCTCATAGACGCGATGCTGCGTGAAGGTGGTGACGATCCGGGCCGGACTCACTAGGGTCAGGTCCCCAGACCACGGATTTCTGTATCCCCGGGGGCACCCGGGCATGTGAAAGGACAAGGTTGAAATGCGCACAGCCCGTCGCAGAGCAGACCGTATGGACTATTGGCCCGGCTTTGTTGACGCCATGGCCTCCCTGCTTCTGGTTATCATTTTTTTGCTTTCCCTGTTCATGCTGGCACAATTCTTCCTGTCCCAGGAGATTCTGGGAAAAGACAGCGCTCTCAGCCGTCTCAACACCCAGATTGCTGAATTGAGCGACCTGTTGCAACTCGAACAGGCAAATTCCGCCGACCTTGAAACAACAATTGCCTCCCTGTCGGCCACTTTGGCCGGCACTCAGGGCGAACGCGACCGTCTGCTGACCCAGCTTGCCGGGCTGGGTGAGGGTGATGACAAGGACGCGCAGATTTCCGCGCTGAGCAGCGAATTGCTCTCCGAACAGCAGCTTTCCTCCGAGGCAAACGCGCAAGTCGCTTTGCTGAATCAGCAGCTGGCGGCGCTCAGAACCCAGATTAGCGCACTTGAACAGGCCCTTGAAGCTTCCGAATCCCGGGACACCGAGTCACGAACCCAGATTGCAGACCTTGGTCGTCGCCTGAATTTGGCCCTGGCCCAGAGGGTGCAGGACCTCTCCCGCTACCGGTCGGATTTTTTCGGACGCCTGCGCGAGGTGCTGGCCGGCCGGACAGATGTGCGCATTGTGGGTGATCGGTTTGTGTTCCAGTCCGAGGTGCTGTTTTCCGCCGGAGAGGCCTCGGTTTCGACTCAGGGCGCCGCGGAGATTTCCAAACTGGCTGAGGCCATTTTGCAGCTTGAAGCCGAAATTCCGCCCGAAATCAACTGGGTGCTGCGCATTGACGGGCACACGGATCGCCGCCCCATTTCAACAGTCCAGTTCCCCTCAAACTGGGAACTTTCAGCGGCCCGGGCCATTTCGGTGGCCAAGTTGCTGGTCGCCGAGGGCGTTTCGCCCACCCGGCTGGTTGCAGCCGGATTTGGCGAGTATTCCCCCATCGACCCTGCCGACAACGAAGAAGCCTATCGTCGCAATCGCCGCATAGAGTTCAAACTGACTGAATAGAAGCGTTGCCAGAAAAGGCGGAAACCGGTTTTTCGGTCCGGCAACGCGATCATCAGGACACAACGTTGCCAGAAAGATGCACTACCGGCCTGCAGGGCGCAGCAGATTGCGGCATGCTACTCCTCGGACTGAAACTGCAACCGTGCAAGTTCCGCATAGCGCCCGCTCTTGCTGATAAGCTCTTCGTGGGTCCCCTCGTCGATCAACCGCCCCGCATCAAGCACCACTATGCGGTCGGCGTCGCGGATCGTTGCCAGCCGGTGAGCGATAACAATGGTTGTCCGCCCCTGCATCAGACGCTCCAAAGCCTCCTGCACCAGATGTTCGCTTTGGGCATCCAGAGCACTGGTCGCCTCGTCGAGCAGAAGAATGGGCGCATCCTTGAGAAGCGCCCGGGCAATGGCCAGGCGCTGCTTTTGCCCTCCCGAGAGCATCACCCCCCTTTCGCCAACAACTGACTGGTAGCCATCGGCTAGCCGTTCGACAAATTCATCAACCAGCGCAGCTTTTGCCGCTTGGCGCACCTCTTCATCACTGGCATAGGGTTTTCCAAAACGGATATTGTCCGCAATCGTTCCGGCAAATATCGTGGATTCCTGCTCCACATAGGCAAAACGTTGGCGGAGCTCGGCCGGGTCACAGTCCCGCACATCAACCCCGTCAACCAGCACCCGACCGGCGCTTGCGTCGTAAAAGCGCTGCAAAAGCGCAAACATGGTGGACTTGCCTGAGCCCGAAGGACCGACCAGCGCCACCGTCTGGCCCGGAGTGACATCAAACGAAACATCCTTCAGAACCGTTTCCCTGTCGCGCGTCAGATAAGCGAAGTGCACGTTCTCAAACCTGACCTTTCCCAAAGGCGGAACAGGCAACTGAACCGGTTTCTCGGCAATTTCCATGATCGACTTTGTCTGCAGAATTTCCACCAGCCGCTCGGTCGCTCCGGCCACGGTCTGCAGGGAACCGAATATCTCGGACATGTTGGTAAGCGCCGCCGAAGCCATGATCGCATAAATCAGGAACTGCCCCAACTGACCAGCGGTCACGCTCCCCTCGAATACCGACTTGGCGCCAAACCAGATCAAGAGGATTACTGCCCCGGTGCTCAGGAACATCACTATGGAAATAAGAACCGAGCGCGCCCTGAGACGTCTGACCTCCGCGTCGTAACTGCTTTCGGCGTGCTGGGAGAAATTGGTGGACTGGGCATCCTCCTGCACAAAAGCCTTGATGGTTTTGGTCGCGCTGAGCGCTTCGGTGGCCATTGCCGAAAGATCCGCCAAGGCATCCTGTGTACGCCGGGACATTTTGCGCAAACGCCTGGCAAAGAATAATATCGGCCCCACAAGTAGCGGTACACCAACAACAACAGCAAGCGCCAGGGGGGCGCTGGTCAGGAACATCATCACCACCGCGCCCACAATTGTCACAAGAGAGCGCAGGGCCAGCGATGCACTGGAGCCGATTGCCCCGCGCACGGTCGCCACATCACCATTGAGTCGCGAGGTAAGTTCTCCCACCCTGTGGACATCAAAATATGTGGCATCCAGCCTGATAAGATGGGTAAACACATCCGTGCGTATGTCCGTCAGAACACGCTCGCCGATAAGAGAAATGAAATAGAACCGCGCACCGCCCGCCACCGCCATGATTCCGGAAAAAATCAGAATCAGCCAGCCATATTGGGCCACCTGGTCCAGATTCTGCTGCAGGAAGCCCTGATCAATGAGGCCGCCGGCGAACAGCGGAATGGCCAGTTGCGCCATGGCGGCAACAAGAAGGAACGCGACGGTGAGCGCCAGCCGCACCGGATAGCGAAGAATAAATGGCACCAGCGCCCGGAGTGGCTTGAGGCTTTTTTTCCTCTCCTCCCCGGTTTTTTCTCCGTCAGTGAGATAGACGGAAGAAGATGGTGAAGAGGCCGTTTGACCAGTCATAAAGCGTACATTACCCTCAAGAATGAACTTCCTAGTTAGGCATTCACGCTTCCCTGCGCAACTTGCATTTATGCAGGGTGCGTTTGCGCCATAGCATTTGTTGCAATTGATGGCTTGCTCTTCCTCCCGGTTTTCGTATAGAAACCGCTCCAGCCGAACAACCAATGCCCCTTTTCACACGAGAAATTCCGTGCGGGTTTGCGGGGCCGGACCGCTAGAGTTATAGAGACACTCAGATGAAAAAAGACATTCACCCTGACTATCACACCATAAATGTTGTGATGACCGATGGCACAAAATACCAGACCCGTTCGACCTATGGAGCGGAAGGCGATACGTTGCAGCTTGATATCGACATCAAGACCCACCCGGCCTGGACAGGCGGCAAGGGTCACCTTGTCGACCGGGGCGGCCGCGTTTCCCGCTTCAAGGAAAAGTTCAAGGGTATTCTTGGCAGCTAGGGCCCGCCGGCATTCCGAATCTGTATAACGGCAAACCCGGTCCCGGCGGCCGGGTTTTTCTCTTGCAAGAATGCTCAAACAGCAAGGGCGCCTGGTTCCGGGACACTGTCCCGCGTCAGCTTATTCCCGGGCTTTGCCGGATTTGCCAAAAGCAGCCTGCAGCTTTGCCAGTTGATCGGCAATGTCATTGTCGCCTTTGGCTGTGGTTTTAGGGATTTCCGAGCGTTCCAGCGCGTCAAACTTGATGACTTGCTCGAACAGCATGTCACCCTTGTTCACATATTCGACGAACCGTTCGGGCAAATCACTCCACCCGGGGCCGCCGCGCTGTGAAGGCGTTGCGGAAAACTTGACCTTGGACTTTTCAACTCTGGCATTTTCGGCCGAAATCTCGCCTTCATTGACCGCGCGTTGCAGCAAAAGCCATGAAGCCAGTTGCATCAGACGGGTGGTCAGCCGCATGGATTCGGTCGCATAAAGAAACGAAGCCTCGCGAGAAAGTTCGCGAGAACTGGTGCGCCCTTCACCGTCCAGATAAGAAGCAACCTCTTCTATAAGCCCCATCCCGGTGGAATAAAGACGACTGAACCCGCCCGAAGCCGCCAGGCGGGGACCGATAAGAATGGTTTCAGTTTCGTTGGGCCCGTTACTCAAAGCGATTCACCTGCAAGTGCAATATATTACTGCTCTGGTACCCAGTCTAACCACAAAACCTTAAGATGTGAAAACCATCCAGTACACACCCATCCTTGTCCATTTTCCAGACCGGGCTGGGAAACCAGGGACTTGCAACCCGAAAGGGTCCTGCTGCCCGTGCTCAGCCGGCTTCCCGCATATCCTGATAAAGCTCGGAAATACCCCCCTCCACTTCCATGCGTGACCGCACATCTTGGGGAAGCGACGTGAACAGATTTACCGTAGAATAGATTTTGCGGTAAAGCTCCTCGAGCAAAATCCTGTTGCCCACATCATCCCCCGGCCTGAACGCCGGTTTGGGGATGTTCCAGTGTGCACTTGTGGGTTGACCAGGCCAGACCGGACAGGCTTTAGCGGTAGCTCTGTCACAGGTTGTAATCACATAGTCAAACCTGACCGCCATCAGCCCGGTAAAATAGTCAAATGTCTTGGTCCTCAGGCGGCCCGTGAAATGCCCTTTCTCCTTGAGCAGGTCAAGCACAAGTTCTGAGACCGGTCCTATGTTTTCCACCCCTGCCGAATAGGCGCGAAACTCTTTGGACGCTATGGTGTTCACAATGGATTCGGCTATTATCGAACGGCCGCTATTATACTGACAGATAAACAATATCCGTTTCAATGGAAGTCCCCCGTAACAAACTCAGGATATCCCGTCTAGTCGCTGAAAGTGAATATCCGGTTATTGCCGGGATTACGAACCACCAGGTTTCGTCAGACATCTGCTGCCCGAAAGAAGAGCATGGGCCAATCACCGCCCCCCCAAAAAAAAAGAGCCGCAAGTGGCGGCTCTCGAAGTTAACAGGGAGGCGTCAAGCAGAGGGAGGAACCGCTCTGCAAAGCTCAGGAAACCCGAGCGAGCCGAAGTTAACCTGATGAAGTTAATTAAAGGTAAACAGGAGTCACTTTCTTAACCCTGTCCCCTAACGGGGCATAAACCCTGCCACAATTGACGTGAATTTTCTCCAGCGTTCACTTGAGGTTAAACGCGCTCTCAGCAACGCTGCGCGTTGCGTCCTTTTTTTCAATTTCTTTTTTCAGCCGGTCGATTTCCGAGCCCAGAATCAGAATTCGTTCCTTCAGTTCATCCACCGAAAGAGCATCAAGCGCCATTCCCACCTCATGCAGTTGCTTGCCAGCGGGGCGTCGTTCGTCATCCATTTGCCTTCTCCCCAAATCCATGCGGGCCACAGCCCCAATTTTTCTGGTGATAATGTGCCGGAACACCACTTGCGAGACAAGCTTTGCATGTTCCATTCTAGGTCATGGATTCACCAACACATATGCGCGCCATTGAAATCACCCGCCCCGGCGGCCCCGAGGTTCTCGCCATTGCCTCACTTCCGGTGCCGCTCCCCAAAACCAACGAGGTTTTGATAAAAGTTGCCGCCGCCGGTATCAACCGGCCCGATATTCTGCAACGGAAGGGCAAATACCCCGCCCCACCTGGCGCCTCCCCCCTGCCCGGTCTGGAAGTGGCAGGAACCATCGCCGACAAGGGAGGCGCAGTTAAAGACTGGCGACCGGGCGACGCAGTGGTCGCCCTGACCAATGGCGGCGGATACGCGGAATTTGTTGCTGTTCCCGCCGGTCAGGTGCTGCCCCTGCCGGCCGGGTACTCCATGATTGAAGGCGCAGCCCTGCCAGAAACCTTGTTTACCATCCAGCAGACGCTGCTGGACCGGGCACAATTGCAAAGCGGCCAAAACGTTCTTGTCCATGGTGGGGCGGGCGGCATAGGAGCCGCCGCCCTGCAACTGGCCCGGCTGAAAGGCGCGATTCCGTTTGCCACGGTTTCAACCCGGGCCAAGGCCGACTATGCCATCACAATGGGTGCCCGGACCGGTATCCTTTACCCGGAGGAAGACTTTGTCGGCGCCATCAAAGAGCTGACCAATGGCCGGGGCGCAGATATCATTGTCGATATTGTGGGAGGGGATTATCTGGGGCGCAACCTCTCTGCCCTTGCTTCTGATGGCACCATCATCCAGCTGGCCCTGCTCGGGGGAGCAAAGGCCCAAATCAACCTCGCCAGCCTGCTGGTGAAAAGCGCAACCCTGTTCGGCTCGACACTCAGGGCACAGCCCGAAGGGGTCAAGGCAACCATCGCCAGCCATTTGCGCGAACAGGTCTGGCCTGCAATTGCCAGCGCAAAGTTCATCAAACCCCGCATTCGAACTTTTGCACTTGCAGATGCGAGCAGAGCCCATGCCGCCATGGACGAACCGGAACATTTTGGAAAAATCGTGCTTTGCACCTGATACAGCCCCGCCTGTTGTCAAAGCAAAACAGACCATTGCGCAAATCACCAATTCTCTCTATATAGCCCCTGTTCCCCGCAAACTTGCTCAACAAAAGCACAAAGTGGCGAAGCAGACCGGAAAGCTCCCGGTTTGCGCGACAAGAAGGATTTTGAAATGGCCAACTCACTCCTGATGCCCAAGGCAACTGCTGTCTGGCTGATAGACAATACCGGACTGACATTCGAGCAGATTGCCGCGTTTTGCAACCTGCACACACTCGAGGTGCAGGGCATTGCTGACGGCGACGTGGCTGGCGGGGTGATGGGCGTCAATCCCATTCAGGCCGGGCAGTTGACCAAAGAGGAAATCGCCGCCGCCGAAGCCGACCCCGCCTATCGCCTCAAACTGTCCGATCCCAAGGTCCATATCCCCGAGACCAAGCGGCGCGGCCCCCGCTACACGCCGATTTCCAGGCGCAACGAACGCCCCAACGCCATCAAATGGCTGGTGCGCAACCACCCCGAACTCAAGGATGCCCAGATCATCCGCCTTGTGGGCACAACAAAGTCCACCATCGAAGCCGTGCGCGACGGTGCCCACTGGAACAATGCCAACCTGACCATGATGGACCCGGTCACCCTTGGCCTGTGCTCGCAGATTAATCTGGACATGGAAGTCAAAAAGGCCAACAAGGGCAAGAACGTTCCCGACGAAGCCGACGCCGGTGTCCGCCTGATGAGCGCCGAAGAGGCGTTGAGCACTGCTGCCGGAAACGCAGCCGATGAAGCCGGTGAAAAATACGCACTGCCCGAAACCGAGCAACACGCTGAAGCTGAACGCGACAAGCGCGACGACGATATTGATGTGGATGCGGTGTTTGCCAAACTCTCCTCGCTGAAAACCGAACCAAAGGACGACTAGCCGGGCCGAGGTGCATGCCCGACCCCCTTTTCATTCTGGTTTCCCTGAGCGCGGTGTTTATCGTTGCCCTTGCCAAATCGGGCCTGCTCGGCTCCCTTGGCATGGTCGGGGTGCCCCTGATGAGCCTGGTCATGCCCGCGCGCGAAGCCGCCGGCATGCTGCTCCCCATTTTGCTGGTCATGGACGCCGTTGGCCTTTGGGCCTACCGCCGCCAGCTCAATCTCAACATCCTCAGAATAATGCTGCCCGGAGCTGCTCTCGGTATAGCCCTTGGCTGGGCGCTTTCTTCGTTTGTCACCGATGAAGCCATACTGTTGCTGGTGGGTCTGATAACCCTGGCTTTTGTTGCCGACGAATGGCTGCCTTTGAGAAAAAAACTCGCCGGTCTGCCCCCTTCTGCGCCATGGGGCAGGTTCTGGGGCTCACTCGCCGGTTTCACCTCGTTTGTCAGCCACACCGGCGGACCACCATTTCAGGTTTATACTCTGCCCCTGAGGATGGCTCCGCCGGTTTATGCGGGCACCACTGTTTGGTTTTTTCGCCATCATCAACACCGCCAAACTGGTCCCCTATTTCCTTTTGGGTCAGTTCTCGGTTTCAAACCTGAAACTCTCCGCTGCCCTGGCTCCCGTCGCCATCATCGGCATGCTGCTCGGTGTCTGGCTGGTCAGGCGCATTTCGGTCAAAGTGTTTTATCGGCTGACCTATTTTCTGGTTTTTCTGCTTGCCCTCAAACTGACCTATGACGGGTTGTTGGGCGTTTTTGCCCCGTAAAAAAAGGCCCCCGGAACCCAACCCGAAGACCTCTTCAGCTAGATTTATGAACGAAGAAAAAGCCGCTAATGTCGCGTTT
>DROE01000171.1 GCA_011322005.1 Devosia sp. | reverse complement strand
GACCTCAAGACCGTCGATGAAAAAGACGGCGGCCTCGGCAAGGTGGGCTACGAGATCAACTTCAACCGCGTTTTCTTCAAGTACCAGCCCCCGCGCCCGCTGGAGGAAATCGACGCCGAGCTGGAACAGGTCGAGAGGCGGATTATGGAATTGCTGAGAGAGGTAACGGAGTGAGCATCGACCGGCAGCAAGATGAATTACTCGGCATCCTGACCGAGCTGTGCAAATTGCCCCGCGAAACCGGGTGGGTCGAGTTCAAGCATAATAATGCCGAGCCGACCGAGATTGGCGAATACCTGTCCGGACTCTCCAACGCCGCCGCCCTCACCGGCAAGGTGCATGCATGGCTCGTCTGGGGCGTGAGCAATGATACCCATGAAATTATCGGTACTTCATTCAGCCCGGCATCCGCCAAGGTCGGCAACGAGGAGCTGGAAAACTGGCTACTGCGCCTGCTCTCCCCGAAGATCAACTTCCGCTTTTACACCTTCCAGGCGGAAGAGAAGCCGGTTGTACTGCTTGAAATCGGCGCGGCCTTTCGCCATCCGGTGCAGTTCAAGGGGACAGAGTTTATCCGCGTTGGGTCTTATAAAAAGAAACTGAAGGAATTTCCGGAAAAAGAGCGTGAGCTGTGGAGGGTGTTTGACCACACGCCTTTCGAGAAGGAGATAGCCGCTGAAAACATCGCCGCCGATGAGGTACTCCGGCTGCTCGACTACCCCGCCTATTTCGATCTGCTCGCTCTGCCACTTCCCGAAGGCAGAGACGGCATTCTGTCTGCCTTGGCGGCCGACGATATGATCGTCATGGGCAAGGGCGGCAAATGGAACATCACCAACCTGGGCGCGGTGCTATTCGCAAAACGTCTTGGCGATTTTCGCACGCTGGTCAGAAAGGCCGTCCGTGTGGTGCAATACAAGGGCGAGAGCAAGGCTCAAACCATCCGCGAGCAGGAAGGCGCCAAGGGCTATGCCAGCGGATTCGAGGGACTGACCGGCTATATATCCAACCTGCTTCCGAGCAATGAGGTGATCGGCCAGGCACTGCGCAGGCAGGTACCCATGTTTCCGGAACCGGCCATCCGCGAGCTGGTGGCCAATGCCATTATCCATCAGGATTTCCACCTTTCGGGCACCGGCCCCATGGTGGAAATCTTCTCCAACCGCCTGGAGATTACCAACCCGGGCTTGCCCCTGGTACAAACTGACCGTTTCCTTGACAGCCCGCCACGATCGCGTAACGAGGCACTGGCTTCCTTTATGCGCCGGATCGGCGTATGCGAGGAGCGCGGCTCCGGTGTCGACAAAGTGGTAGCCGAAACCGAGTTTTACCAGCTCCCGGCCCCCTTGTTTGAAACTACCGCCGAGCATACCCGCGTGGTACTCTTCGCCCACCGTGAACTCAGGGAAATGGACAGGGCCGACCGTGTCCGCGCTTGCTACCTGCACGCCTGCCTGCGTTATGTGCAGCGGGACTACATGACGAACAGCGCGCTGCGGGAACGGTTTGGAATCGAGGAGAAAAACAGCGCCACCGCCTCGCGTCTGATCAAAGAGGCTTTGGAAACGGGCGTGATCGTTCCGTATGACGAAAATGCCGGAAAAAAAATTCATGAAATACCTGCCCTGGTGGGCAAAGGAATGAGATTTTTGTTTGATGGGCATTTGACGGCCCCCTCGTCGCCACAACGCCCAAGCGGGTTAGTTCCTTGAAAAACAATAAGATACAGCGATCTGCTTTATTTGATGGCTATTTGACGGCAGCCCCGGACGGGCTCCTTGGCAGCCGCTGGCGAGTCGGCACCGCGTCGGAGCAGGTGGAGCGGCGGATCATGGAGCTGTTGAGGGATGTGACGGAGTGAGTGAATTCCACTTCCTTGGCTCTGCACAAATACCCAAAGGCTGGGAACTGCGCCGTTTAAAACACGTGGGCACAGTTCTGAGTGGGACCGGTTTTCCCCATGATTACCAAGGCAACGAAGATGGTGAGTTCCCGTTTCTTAAAGTCTCTGACTTATCAGCTCCTGGTAGCGAAAAGTGGGTCTCGTATGCTGCAAATACAGTGGATAGGGAGATGGCAAAAGAGCTTGGCGCGTCTATAGTCCCTGAGAATTCGATTATCTACGCAAAGATTGGTGCTGCGCTGCTATTGAACAAACGACGCTTGCTTAGCCGACCATCATGTATTGATAACAATATGTCTGCTTTTGTGCCAAAGATTGTTTTGCCTGAGTGGGCGCTATGGTGGATGACAATCCTTGATTTCTCTGAGTATGTCAATCCGGGTGCAATACCGTCTTTCACCGAGGGTCAGCAAAAGGAACTCCCTTTTCTAGTTCCGCCCCTCAAAACCCAACGCCGCATCGCCGACTACCTCGACCGCGAAACCGCCCGCATCGACGCGCTGATCGCGGAAAAGGAAAAGATGCTCGCACTATTAGAAGAAAAACGCACCGCCCTCATCAGTAGCAAAGTCACCCGCGGCCTGAACCCCGATGCTCCCATGAAACCCTCCGGCCTCGACTGGCTAGGCGACATCCCGGCGCATTGGGGTATTTTACCGATCAAGTACGTTGCGCAAGTTGGTAATGGATCTACGCCCGCTGTGGATAATCCTGAATATTGGGGGGGCGGAGGGCTCCCGTGGCTGAATAGTTCGGTCGTCAATGATAGGTATGTAGCTGGAGCAGTTCGACGGGTTACGCCACTGGCACTTAAAGAATGTCACCTGCCAATAATTGAGCCACCAGTGGTATTGATGGGAATTACTGGGCAGGGTAAGACAAGGGGAAAAGTTACGGTGTTGACATTCAAGGCGACGTTAAATCAGCACCTTGCTTTTATCAAACCTATGAAACGCATTTTGAGTGCTGAGTATTTACGTTATGTTCTCGTGATGGCTTATCCATTTCTGAGAAGCGAAAGCGAAAGCGGTGGTAGCACAAAGGGGGCCATTACGTGTGACCAAATAGCAGGCTTCCGCATACCTTGCCCTTCTATTGAAGAACAGTATGAGATCGTTGGCAGCATCAAGGAGGACGAGGAGAAATTTACTGGGTTATATAAAGAAGTAAGTAGCTCTCTGATGCTTCTTAAAGAACGCCGCGCAGCCCTCATCACCGCTGCCGTCACCGGCCAGCTCGATCCGGAGGAGATGGCGGCATGACCCGTGTGGCGGTCAACCCGGAGCTGCTGCATTGGGCGCTGGAGCGGACCGGGCTGTCTGCCGAGGCACTGAGGAAGCGTTTCAAGAAGATCGATGCCTGGCTGGCCGGCGACGTCCAGCCGACCCTGAAACAACTGGAAGACTTCGCCAGGGTTGCTCGTACGCCCATCGGCTATCTGTTTCTCCCCGAACCGCCGGTGGAAACAGTGCCGATTCCTGATTTCCGGACTATGGCACATGCCCACATAGAGCGCCCGAGTCCGGACCTGCTGGATACCATCTACGCTTGCCAGCAACGCCAGGAGTGGTACCGAAACCATCTCGTCCTGCACCATGAAGAACCACTGGCCTTCGTGGGCAGTGCTTCGCTCGAAGATGATGTGACGGCGCGTGCCGCCGAAATACGCCAGGTAATCGGTTTCGACCTTGCTGAACGCCAACAACTTCCAAGCTGGAGCGAGGCGCTGCGACGCTTCATTGCTCAGGTAGAGGCATCGGGCGTTATGGTGATGGTCAGCGGTATCGTCGGCAGCAACACCCACCGCAGGCTGAATCCAGAGGAATTCCGGGGCTTCGCCCTGGCCGATGACCTGGCGCCGCTGATCTTCATCAATGGCGCCGATACCAAGGCGGCGCAGATGTT
>DROE01000170.1 GCA_011322005.1 Devosia sp. | reverse complement strand
TTGTTGCCCGGTGCAGGCACCGCGCCACCGACTTTGCTCCCCGGCGTCGGCATCACACCTTCCCCGGCAATGCCCGGTGGCAGAATTGCGTCTCCGGAGGAAATTTTGATGTCAGCTGAGGCAGGCACAAGATCAAGCGCGCCTCCCACCTCTTCGCCTATTATGCGCCTGGATCTTCCAAAGATCATCATGTGAGTTGAATCCTGAATCTCCGTGCTGTCACCTCTGAACAGAAACGCGCGCTGAAAAGCGGGGTAAATGCTGATATCAAGCGCCCAACTATCCGGGCGCGGGTCAATATCCAGATAGTCATCACCGCTGTGCTGTATTTCTCCCTCATGCCGGTATACCCCGCACAACCGGACAAAATTCCACAACGTCCACGTTTCAGTCAGCACAAAACCGCTTGGCGCGCTATGACATGTGTTAACAAAAGCCTGCGGAACCCAACCATAGAAATGGCGGTTCCCTTCCGCACCTTCGTTTGCCAGGCACAAAGAAAGGCGCAAGCCGTGAAGCCTGCGCCTTTCTTTTTCGGGTTCAAGATCGGGAAATCCGCACCCGGAACTGTTGGGGGGTGGGGAGCTTCTCCTAGAAGCCCATACCACCCATACCGCCCATGCCGCCCATATCAGGGGCGCCACCCACTGCCGGAGATTCTTCCTTGGGGATTTCAGCAACCATGGCCTCGGTAGTAATCAGCAACGAGGCGACCGAAGAGGCGTCCTGCAAAGCAGTACGAACCACTTTAACCGGGTCGATAATGCCCATTTCAATCATGTCGCCATATTCGCCGGTTTGTGCGTTGTAGCCAAAGCTGGCGGACTTGTTGTCCAACACCTTGCCCACAACAACAGAGCCCTCGTCACCGGCGTTCTCGGAGATCTGGCGAATGGGGCCTTGCAGGGCACGGCGAACGATATTGATGCCTGCATCCTGTTCGGCGTTTTCACCCTTGGCCTTGATGGCCGATGCTGCGCGCAGCAGAGCGATGCCGCCGCCCGCAACGATGCCTTCTTCCACAGCAGCACGGGTTGCGTTCAAGGCGTCTTCAACGCGGTCCTTGCGTTCTTTCACTTCAACTTCGGTGGCGCCGCCAACTTTGATAACGGCAACACCGCCCGCAAGTTTGGCCAGACGTTCCTGCAGCTTTTCCCGGTCGTAGTCAGAGGTTGTTTCTTCAACCTGCGCTTTGATCTGATCGACACGCCCGGTAATATCTTCCTTGGAACCGGCGCCATCAACGATGGTGGTGGTCTCCTTGGTGATATCCACATGCTTTGCGGTGCCCAGCATGTCGATTGTCACATTCTCGAGTTTGATTCCAAGTTCTTCTGAAACCACCTGAGCACCGGTAAGAATGGCGATGTCTTCGAGCATGGCCTTTCGGCGATCGCCAAACCCGGGAGCTTTGACCGCGCAGACTTTAAGGCCGGCGCGCAAACGGTTGACCACCAGAGTTGCAAGGGCTTCCCCCTCTACATCTTCAGCAATGATGAGCAGCGGGCGCTGGCTCTGTACGACGGATTCAAGAATGGGCAGCATGGGCTGCAGGTTGGAGAGCTTCTTTTCGTGAAGAAGAATAAGAGGCTCCTCCAGATTTGCCGTCATCTTTTCCGCGTTGGTCACGAAATAGGGAGACAGGTAGCCGCGATCGAACTGCATGCCTTCAACCACTTCGGTTTCGGTTTCAAGCGACTTGGCTTCTTCAACGGTGATGACACCCTCGTTGCCTACGCGCTGCATGGCATCGGCAATCTGCTCGCCAATGGCAGTTTCGCCATTTGCGGAAATGGTGCCGACCTGGGCGATTTCAGCTTCGGTCTGGATAATCTTCTTGGCATTGCCAAGGCTGTCCACGACTTCTTTGACGGCCAGATCAATGCCGCGTTTGAGGTCCATGGGGTTCATGCCCGCCGCGACGGCCTTGACGCCTTCACCGACGATGGACTGTGCCAGAACGGTCGCTGTGGTTGTGCCGTCACCGGCGGTGTCGTTGGTTTTTGATGCCACAGCACGTA
>DROE01000169.1 GCA_011322005.1 Devosia sp. | reverse complement strand
TCCGGTGCCGAACCTGTTCAAGGGTATCCAAAGGGGGATTTCTGTGAAGAGAATCAAAATCAGTCTGAACACAACCCGCAACGCGATGCTGGGCATCGCGACAGGGTTGTTTACGTCCACGTCCACACTCCTCCCCCAAGCCGTCCAGGCCCAGGAGGGAAAAGCCGTCGAGGGGCAGATCGGCCTTCAGGCTTCCGTCACCCCGATTATGGACAGCATAGCTGTTTTTCATGACGGCCTTTTGATGTGGATCATATCGGGGATCGTTTTGTTCGTCACCGTTTTGCTCCTTTACATAATGATTCGGTACAATGCGCGTGCGAACCCCACGCCCTCCAAAACCACCCACAATGTACCGCTTGAAATTGCCTGGACCGTGGTGCCCATTGTCATTCTGATCGTGATCGCGGTTCCATCTTTTGGCGTTTTGGCCGATCAGCAGACGATTCCTGATGGAAACCGCAAATATCTGGGAGCGAACATTTTCAGTTTCGGTGAGGTGGAAATGCCGGCGCCGGAGTTGACCATCAAGGCGACCGGTGTCCAGTGGAATTGGGAATATGATTATGTCGACTATGACGGCGCCGACTTTTCCTCCTTCATGCTGAGCGATGCGGAACGACTGGCCCAGAAACCGGATGAGCCCCGGTTGCTGGCAACCGATTTTGATCTTGTTGTTCCGGTCGACACGACCGTGAGGGTGCAGGTTACCGCAACAGATGTCATCCACGCATTCGCGGTTCCTTCATTTGGCATAAAGATCGACGCCGTTCCGGGACGACTGAATGAAACCTGGTTTAATTCACGCAAAACCGGCATGTTTTACGGGCAGTGTTCGGAACTGTGCGGCAAAGACCATGCGTTCATGCCCATCTCGGTACGCGTTGTGTCCAAAGAAGAATTCGCCACCTGGATTGAAGCGGTTCAAGCCAACGGTGTCGCACAGGCGGCCTCGGTTTTAAGCCCGATCAGTTGACGGGGCGAAAAGCCAGGTCGAAAGGTCGCAACGGCCGCAGCTAAACCAAGAAGAGTTCAAGAGGGAAATTCAATGTCCGAGGCAACTTCCGCAAACCACGGTACTCACGCCAATCCCACCGGCTGGCGGCGCTACGTCTATTCAACCAATCACAAGGACATCGGCACGATGTACCTCGTGTTTGCCATTGTTGCCGGAATTATCGGCGGCGCTCTTTCCGGACTTATGCGCTGGGAACTGGCTGAGCCCGGCATTCAGATTTTCCACGGACTGGCCTCAATGGTCTACGGCTTTGAAGGCGATGCCGCAATAGATGGCGGCAAGCAGATGTTCAACGTGTTCACCACCGCCCACGGCCTCATAATGGTGTTCTTCATGGTGATGCCGGCCCTTATTGGCGGCTTTGGGAACTGGTTTGTACCCATCATGATCGGCGCACCCGATATGGCTTTTCCAAGAATGAACAATATTTCATTCTGGTTGCTGCCTTTTGCATTTGCTCTTCTGCTGCTTTCCCTGTTTTTTGAAGGGGCTCCGGGTGCCTTTGGTGCCGGGGTGGGCTGGACTGTCTATGCGCCCTTGTCAACCACCTACAGCCCCGGGCCGGCGGTGGATTTTGCCATTCTCTCACTGCATCTGGCCGGTGCCTCCTCCATTCTTGGCGCCATAAATTTTATCACCACCATATTCAATATGCGCGCGCCGGGCATGACCATGCACAAGATGCCGCTGTTTCCCTGGTCTATTCTGGTGACGGTATTTCTGCTGCTTCTCTCGCTGCCCGTGCTGGCCGGCGCCATTACCATGCTGCTGACAGACCGCAATTTCGGTACCACTTTTTTCTCGCCCGAAGGGGGCGGCGACCCCGTTCTTTATCAGCATCTGTTCTGGTTTTTCGGTCACCCTGAAGTCTATGTGCTTATTCTGCCCGCATTCGGCATTGTTTCCCACATTGTTTCCACGTTTTCCAGGAAGCCCATTTTCGGCTATCTGGGCATGGTGTATGCGATGGTTGCCATTGGTTTTGTAGGCTTTGTGGTCTGGGCTCACCATATGTACACGACTGGATTGAGCCTTGATGTGCAACGCTATTTTGTAGCGGCAACCATGGTGATTGCCGTGCCCACCGGTGTAAAGATATTCTCCTGGCTTGCGACCATGTGGGGAGGTTCGATCAGCTTCAGAACACCAATGCTCTGGGCACTCGGATTTATCTTTTTGTTCACTATCGGCGGCGTTACGGGAGTGGTTCTTGCCAACGCCGGCGCGGACAGGGCCCTGCACGACACCTACTATGTGGTGGCTCATTTCCACTATACCATGTCTCTTGGAGCCACCTTTGGTGTGTTTGCCGGCTGGTACTACTGGTACCCCAAGATGTTTGGCCATATGTACTCCGAATTCTGGGCCAATGTGCAATTCTGGCTGATGTTCATCGGGGTCAATACCATTTTCTTCCCCCAGCATTTCCTGGGTCTGGCTGGCATGCCGCGCCGCTACATTGACTATCCCGATGCCTATGGATTCTGGAACAACGTCTCCTCTTGGGGCTATCTGATCACTCTGGTCAGCGTTGCTGCATTCATCTGGGTTCTGATTGAAGCCTGGATGAAGAAACGGCCAGTAGGCGACAACCCATGGGGCGAAGGCGCCACAACTCTTGAGTGGACACTCTCTTCACCTCCACCCTTCCACCAGTTTGAGACGCTTCCGCGCATCAAATAGGCGGTTGTGAAAGGCATCCCGCTTGGCTTATGTCAACAACATGGATGATCTGGACCATGTCCGGGGGGGCGCGCGAGTGGAGGACTATCTTGCGCTCCTCAAACCGCGGCTCATGTCCCTTGTTGTATTTACCGCGCTGGTCGGCATGCTGCTGGCGCCGCCGGGTGTGCACCCGGTGGTCGGGGCTATCTCCATATTGTGCATAGCAGTGGGCGCCGGCGCTTCGGGTGCTCTCAATATGTGGTATGACGCTGACATTGACGCCATCATGAGCCGAACGAAAAACCGGCCCATTCCTGCTGGACGTCTGGACAGGAATTCCGCTCTGGGCTTTGGCCTGGTGCTCTCGGTTTTCTCAATCGCCACTCTGGGCCTGGCGGCAAACTGGCTGGCCGCCGGCCTGTTGGCGTTCACCATTTTTTACTATCTGGTTATCTATACCATGTGGTTGAAACGCACCACCGCACAGAACACCGTGATCGGAGGTGCCGCAGGGGCGTTTCCCCCCATCATCGGCTGGGTTGCGGTTTCAGGTTCGGTTTCTCTTGAGCCGGTATTGCTGTTCCTGATAATTTTTTTCTGGTCGGCACCCCACTTCTGGGCCCTTTCACTTTACAAAAAGAGTGACTATGAGGCTGCCGGCATTCCCATGCTGCCCAATGTGGCCGGAGAGCATGTCACCAAGATTCACCTGCTCCTCTACAGTGTTCTTCTGGCGTTCGCCGGATTTGCACCCGCCGGATTTGGCTTTGCCGGCCCCCTGTACGGAGCGGTGGCCGCGCTGCTGGGCGCTGTGATGATTGTGCTTTCCATCCGCCTGTTTGGTGTGGCGGGCGGGGAAATGCGCAAACGGGCCCGAACCCTGTTTTTGTTTTCTCTGAGTTACTTGTTTGTCACCTTTGCAACGCTGCTGGTGGAAACGCTGGCTTTTAACGTGATTGGATATGTGTAGTGGCGACGACGAAACGGAATTCGCAGACCGG
>DROE01000168.1 GCA_011322005.1 Devosia sp. | reverse complement strand
TGAATATCTGTTGGGGTTTGGCTTGGCGCTATTGGTATGGCGGCAGGTGCGCTTTCGCCGTTTGACACGGGTTCTGTTCTTAATCCCGATGATGACCACGCCGGTGGTGATGGCGGTGATCTGGCGGACCATTTTCCATGAGTCCCTGGGCCCGGCCAATGATCTGGTTTCCCTGCTCGGGCTTGGGTCCATTCCCTGGCTGACCAACTCGTTCTGGGCCACGGTGGTGGTCATACTGGTCGATATCTGGCAGTGGACCCCGTTCATGTTCCTGCTTTTGCTTGCCGGCCTGCTATCGCTGCCCAGGGAGCCGTTCCTGGCCGCCGCCATCGACGGGGCAGGACCGATCCGTACCTTCTTCAATGTGACTTTTCCAGCGATGGCGCCCATATCGGTGGGCGCTCTTATCATCCGGCTGATCGAGGCCTCCAAGATAATGGAAACGGTATATGTCATCACCTCGGGGGGCCCCGGCACCTCCACCGAAACCTCCTCCTATTATATCTTCATCCGTGGTCTGCGCGATTTCCAGATCGGCTATGCGGCGGCGCTTTCGGTGACCTATCTGGTGATCATGATCGTGCTGTTGACCATCATCGCCAAGTCTCTTT
This sequence comes from Devosia sp., assembly GCA_011322005.1. GTDB lineage: Bacteria > Pseudomonadota > Alphaproteobacteria > Rhizobiales > Devosiaceae > DROE01. The sequence continues at coordinate 2,361 of DROE01000168.1, read as the reverse complement.
CCAGATATTTTGTAAAAGGGGGGGCATGACGACATGACCAATCTGCTTCGCCTGCTGAAGTTTTCGGCCATTCTCATCTGGAGTGCTTTTGTCGTTGCCCCGTTTCTGTGGGCGCTGACAACCTCGTTCAAGACCGCCAACGGCGTAACAAGTGGCGCCACCTACATTCCCTTTGTTGACTACCAGCCTTCGCTTGGCGCCTGGAAGGGGTTGTTCGGGGCCGGGGGTGGCTCCATTGATATCATCGGTCCGTTCACCAATTCGATCGTTGTCACCCTGAGCGCCAGCCTGATTTCACTGATCCTTGGCACGCTTGCCGCCTACGGGCTGTCGCGTTTTACCTATAAGGCGGGGCCGGTGGGAAATGCCGACCTGACCTTTTTCTTTATTTCTCAACGCATCATGCCCCCCGTGGTGCTGGCTATTCCGTTTTTCCTGATGCTTGGGCTGTTCGGCCTGCTTGACACCATTTTGGGGCTGGTAATCGTCTATATCGCCCTGTTGATGCCGATTGCCGTTTGGGTGATGGTGGACTTTTTCAACCAGGTCCCCCGCGAGCTGGATGAAACCGCCATGATTGATGGCTGCAATCCCTTTGAAACCTTCTGGCGTATCATCCTGCCCAATTCAAAACCCGGTCTGGTGGTGGCGGGCATATTTTGCATCGTTTTTGGCTGGAATGACTTCTTTTTCGCCTTCACCCTGACCTTTACCAAAACCCAGTTGTTGCCGGTGGCCATCGTGTCGCTGAACTCCTCGGTCACCCCCTGGTGGAGCCTTTCGGCCTCCGCCCTGATTTCCGTTGCCCCTCTGATACTGGTTGCCTTTCTGGTCGAGCGATATCTAGACAAGGGCAATATTACCGGCGGAGGGAAGTGAAAATGGGTGAGATGCACTACGCCCTGAGGAACCTGAATGTTTCCCTTGGCGATGAAATTCATCTTGAAAACATCAATATCGATTTGCCGCGTTCGGGGGTTGTCACCGTCATGGGTCGGACCCTGGCGGGAAAAACCACGCTGCTCAAGGTGATGGCCGGGTTGCAGGGGGCCCGGAGCGGCAGTTTCATGCAAGGGGAAACCGATTTGCTGAAAATTCCCGCCTGGAAGCGCAAGGTGGGCATGGTCTACCAGCAATTTGTCAACTATCCGCATCTTGATGTGCGCCAGAACATCAGCTTCCCGCTGAAACGGGCAAAATTCCCGGAAGCGGAAATTTCAAAAAAACTCTCCTATGTCAGTGAACTGCTTGGCCTTGAGGAATATCTGGACCGACGGCCCGCGGCTCTGTCGGGTGGACAACAGCAAAGAGTGGCGCTGGCCCGTTCGCTGGTCAAGGAAACCGATCTGCTGTTGCTCGACGAGCCTTTGGTCAATCTCGATTACAAGTTGCGCGAGCAATTGCGCGATGAGTTTCGCCGTATCTTTGCCCAAAGCTCCGACCGGCTGGTGGTTTATGCCACCACCGACCCGGCTGAAGCGATGATTCTGCACGGACAGGTCATTATTCTGCATGAGGGAAAGGTCATTCAGTCGGGGGACTATCGGGATGTCTATCATTTTCCCGCCAACGTTATCGCCGCCGAAGTCTATAATGATCCGCCGATGAACCTGCTTGAGGGGGAAGTGGGGGAGGGGCAAATTCATCTGGCGGACGGGCTGAAGCTGGAAATACCGGCGCATTTGGAAAAGCTTGGTGCCGGCTCATATGTGTTTGGTATCCGGGCAATGGATATTGCGGTGGGTGGAAACGCAAAGGCCAGACTGGCTCTGGCCGAGGTAAACGGCTCTTCGACCATTTATCACCTCAACCTGGCCGGAAGCTCTCTTGTGATCGAGCGCGAAGGCGTGCACCCGCTTGGGGTTGGTGCGCCGGTCGCGTTTTCTTTGGACAGCAACCGGCTTTATGTATTTGACGCGGACAGCGGAGAGGCTCTGGTGTTCCCTGAAAGAAATAGTGTTTCAGGGCAAAAGCAGGTTTCACGACAGGAAGAAAGCTGACATGGCCACTATTGAACTCAAGGGTCTGGGGCATGCCTATAATTTTAGCGGCAGTCAGCCCCTGTTTGCCCTGCACCCGCTCGACCTGACCTGGGAGGACGGGGGGACCTATGCCCTGCTGGGGCCTTCGGGCTGTGGCAAAAGCACAATGCTCAACATCGTTTCCGGCCTGCTCGAACCCAGTGTGGGTCAGGTATTGATCAATGGCAGGGACGTTACCGATCTGGGGCCGATCAAGCGCAATATCGCTCAGGTATTCCAGTTTCCGGTGGTCTATCCGGCCAAGACTGTCTATGGCAATCTCGCCTTTCCTTTGGTGTGTCGCCAAAAGTCAAAGAAGGATATTGACCGCCGGGTCAAT
>DROE01000167.1 GCA_011322005.1 Devosia sp. | reverse complement strand
CGGTCCAACGGTTGTGCCCAAGGCCATGAGTTCCACCGCCTCTGCAACACTGGCCACGCCCCTTGGCATTCACGGCCTTAATTATTCCATTTCCTCGGCCTGTGCGACTTCAAAGCACTGCATCGGCAACGCCTACGAGCAAATCCAGATGGGCAAGCAGGATCTGGTTTTTGCCGGTGGCAGCGAAGACTTGCACTGGACCATGTCGAACATCTTTGACGCCATGGGGGCCATGTCCTCCAACTTCAACGACACCCCGCATCTGGCCTCTCGCGCCTACGACAAAAACCGCGACGGTTTTGTCATCGCCGGTGGCGCCGGGGTTCTTGTGCTTGAAGAGATTGAGCGCGCAAAGGCGCGTGGCGCAAAAATTTACGCAGAACTCATTGGGTATGGCGCAACCTCTGATGGCGCGGATATGGTAGCACCTTCGGGCGAGGGGGCGGTGCGCTGCATGCGGATGGCACTGGAAGCCGTTGACGCCCCGGTTGACTATATCAACCCCCACGCTACCTCGACCCCCATTGGTGACAAGAAGGAAATTGAAGCCCTGCGCGAGGTTTTTGGCAATGAGGACAATTGTCCGCCTTTTTCGGCCACCAAGTCCCTGACCGGGCATTCCCTTGGCGCCACCGGCGTCTGGGAAGCGATTTTTTCCATCCTGATGATGCAGCACCGCTTTATCTGCGAAAGCGCAAATATCTTTGAAGTCGACCCCGAGTTTGCCGACATGCCCATTGTCCGGGAGCGTCGCGACAATGTGGATTTAGGCGTAGTGCTTTCCAACTCCTTCGGCTTTGGCGGCACCAACGCCACCCTGGTTTTCAAGCACCCCGATGTTTAGACCGCGTTATGTTTCCACATAAGCGGTCAGGCCGCGAAGAGCTGCCCGGCGCCTTTGCGCCGCCCCCGCGGGGCCGTGTGTAAAATACGCTGGCGCGAACGAAAACAAATTGCTGGCCGTCTCAATCAAGCCATGAAACAGGTCAGTTCTTCCGGCGGTATTTGAGCTCGCTGAACTTGGCTGCCCGCCCGTCATAGAGCAACAGACGCCCGATCAACGGCTCACCAAGCCCGGTGATGAGTTTTATCGCCTCCATTGCCATCAACGTGCCGATGACCCCTGTCACCGCACCCAAAATCCCCACGCTCTCGCATGCGGGCAGGTCTTCATCGTCCGGTGTGTGTGGGTAGAGGCATTCAAAGGTCGGCCCCTGTTGTCCCCGCGCGTCGCTCAGGTGTGGCGCAATCACGCTGACCTGACCGTCAAACATCGACACTGCCCCGCTGATCAGCGGACGCTTGGTCAGTTCCGCCGCCCTGGCAACCACTGCCCGCGAAGAGAAACGGTCGGTGCCATCCACCACCATATCGTGGGCGGCAACCAGGGGCAGCGCGTTTTCCTCGTCGATGCGTTTGGACAGCGCAACCGTGGAAATATCATTGTTTACACGCCGGGCGAACTCGGCGGCGCTGAGGGCCTTGTTTTTATCGATATCGCCCATGGAGTGTACGATCTGGCGTTGCAGGTTGGAAAGCGAAACCTGGTCATCATCAGCAATGCTCAGCCGACCAACCCCGGCGGCGGCCAGATAGGCCACAACCGGGCTGCCAAGACCTCCGGCGCCCACAACCAGCACCTTGGCCTTTTTGAGCTTTTGCTGTCCCGGTCCACCAATACCCTTGAGCACGATATGGCGGGCATAGCGCTCATTTTCCTGCGTGCTGAACATGACCGGTGTTTCCGTTCCTTTTGTTCACTCCGCCCCGCTGCCGGTGGAGCCAAAGCCGCCGGCTCCCCTTGTGCTGATTTTCAGCGCCGCCCTTTCAACAAATCCAGCCTGCACCACCGGTGCAACTACCATCTGCGCGACACGCATGCCTCGCGTGACAATAAAGGGCTGCTTGCCCAGATTTATCAGCACCACCCGCACCTCACCCCGATAATCGGCGTCAATCGTGCCCGGTGCATTCAGCACGGTAATCCCGTTCTTCAGAGCCAGACCCGAGCGGGGGCGGATTTGGGCTTCAAACCCGGCCGGAAGCGCCATGGCAAAGCCACAGGGCACCAGGACCCGCTCCCCCGGTTTCAGCATCAAGGATGCATCTGCCCCAACCGCAGCGGCCAGATCGGCTCCCGCCGCCAACTCCGACTGATAGGCAGGGGTTTCAAGACCCTTGCCGTGGGGTAGCCAGCAGATTTCGATGCCCGGTGTCGACATCGCCTAGTTCAGTTTGACAACCGCATACGATTCATCGGGCAGTTCCACCTCTCCCGTCATCATACCGAGCAAGGGAATGACGATTGCCGCTGACATGCCGTCCTCGGCAATGTCCATATTGCTTTCAACAATCTGCCCGCCCGATACTGTCATGGTCAGAGTGCGGCCCTCAAAGAACTGCTCCATCATGGCCATGGTTTCGGGGTCCGAACTGTCTTCGCCAAAATCTTCAGCCAGGGAGGCGGTGGGGTAGGTAACCCGCACCATACCCGGACCCACATTGGTGATTGTCGGGGTGGGTTCTCCCTCTTCACCGCCCTCAAGCAGGTCCGTATAAGCACCCTCTTCAGTGGTGACACAGGTGGCAGCTTCGTCAGTAAGCGTGAAGGTGCCATCATCGTCACAAAAGTCCCCGCCTCCCTGCTGCTGGCTCATGTCATAGAATTCCCGGTCCATGCTGATGGTGGTCGTGCCGCGCGCGTTCTGCTCATCAAGAACCTGAATCTCCATGGTGATATCAACGCAGGCCGCAAGGCCGGTAGCAATCAGGACGGTTCCCGCCAGGCGGGCCAGAGATGGAAACAGCATTGTTTTTCCTTGTCATTATTGTTGGTTTCACAGCTTGCCAGACAGCCTAGTTTCAAGTCCGGTCCAGAACAAGGAATTTTGTTCCTTCTCGCCAGGCGTTACCACACCCGCCAGACGACAATCGCAAGCAACACCGTCAGCCCGGCCACAATCCATTTCAGCAGCGCTCCGTTTTTGTTCTGGTGTCGCTTCATTTCAACTTCGTGGAATTCCAGCAGGCTTTTGGCCCGGTGCACAAGTCCGGGCAGTTCCGAAACAGTTTTCACCAACACATCGAGTTGTTCTTTTACCTGTTCAAATTTACCCTCAGGTCCCGCCTGACGTTTGACCCAGGTCGAAACTATCGGCTCCGAGACGCTCCAGATATCAAGTTCGGGATCCAGCATGCGCCCCACCCCCTCCACCAGAACCATGTTTTTCTGCAAGAGGATAAGCTCGGGCCGGGCTTTCATCTGGAAAATCTCGGTTACCGCCAGCAATTGCCCCAGCACATTGGCCATGGAAATTTCGCTGGCCTTGCGACCGTGCATCGGCTCCCCGATCATACGCAGCGCCAATGCGAACTCTTCCACCGACTGGTCGGCGGGCACATAGCCGATATCAAAGTGCAGCTTTGCCACCCGCGAGTAGTTGCGGGTGATGAAACCATAAAGAATTTCGGCCAGAAAGCGTTGCTCGGTTTTCCCTATCCGCCCCATTATGCCAAAATCCACCGCCACCACGCCCCCGGTTTTGGGGTTGGCAAACAGGTTGCCCGGATGCATGTCCGCATGGAACAGGCCGTCGCGGACAGCGTGACGCAAAAAACTCTGCATCAGATGGGCGGCGAGCTGTTTGCGGTCGACTTTGGCTTCATCCAACGCCTTGAGCTCTCTGATTGGAATGCCTCCGACCCAGCTTGTGGTCAAGACCCGCTGGGCGGTGTGCTCCCACTTGACCACCGGCACTTCAAAGCCGGGATCATCTTTTGTGTTTTCGAAAAACTCCGATATGGAAGCTGCCTCAAAACGCAGGTCCAGTTCCAGTCTGGACGAGCGCTCGAGCACTCCGACAAGCGCCACCGGCCGCAGGCGCCTGGTTTGCGGGGCCAGCTTTTCTACCAGTCTTGCCCCGGCAAAAAAACTCTCCAGGTCGAGCCGGAAGCGTTTTTCGATACCCGGCCGCAACAGCTTGACCGCCACGATTTCCTCCGAACCGTCGTCCTTTTTCAGCGTTGCCTTGTGCACCTGGGCTATGGAGGCCGCCGCAATGGGTTCGGACACCTCCAAAAGATCACCGGCGCGGCTCCCGAGAGCCTTTTTGAGCAGGTCGGGCACCAGCGAGTTGTCAAACGGCCCCATGTCGTCCTGAAGCGCTGAGAGGTCGTCAGCCACATCCGCGCCAACAATGTCGGGGCGGGTCGCCAGCGTCTGGCCGAATTTGACATAGGTCGGCCCCAACCGGTTCAGCGCCCTGTTGAGACGTTCCACGCGGCCCGTTTTGCGCACCGAGCGCCGCTCCACCAGGCGGATGACCCTCAGGGCGAATTTCGCCCCGCCCGGCAACTCGTCCGTGGCCACAAGCGAAAAAGCGCCCTCACGCGCCAGCACATACCCGGCTCTGAGCAATCGCCAATAGGCTCCAGGTCCCATTTTCCCCCGCCTTTATATTTTCCAGGCGCTGTGCAGCGCGGCGATGTTGCCCGAGAGCGGCGTGTGTTTGATACGACAAAACCCTGCCTCACCAATCATGGCCGAGAAACTCTCGGGTTGCGGGAAATTGCGAATGCTCTCCACCAGATACTGATAGGGCTGAGCGTCCCCGGTCACCATGCGGCCCATGGGCGGAATGACCAGATCTGAGAACAGCCTGTAAACCTCGTCCAGCCCCGGCACGTCCGGTTCGGAGAACTCAAGACACAAAAACCGCGCCCCCCGCTTGAGCACCCGGTGGGCTTCGCACAGGGCTTTTTCGATACGCGGAACGTTGCGAATACCAAAGGCGATGGTATAGGCGTTAAAACTCTTGTCCGCAAAAGGCAGTTCTTCGGCATTGGCAGCTACGAACTCCACCTGCCCCGGGAAGCGCCAGCTTTTCACCCGTCCGGCACACACATCAAGCATGTCCTGATTGATGTCTGAGACTACAACCTGGGCAAAGCCATGGGATGCGTTGACAATGCGCTCGGCTATGTCTCCGGTGCCCCCGGCCATATCCAGCACGCGGAACGGGCGGCTGCCCGTCCTGGGCGGCCCCAGCCGGGCCACCATCGCGTCCTTCCACAATCGGTGCAGTCCACCGCTCATCAGATCATTCATCAGGTCATAGCGGCCCGCAACATCATCAAACACCGCGTTGACCAGCCCCTGCTTGTCTTCCAGTGCCACCTGCGCGGCCCCGAAATGGGTGGTTTGCTCCGACTGTTCCTTCTCAACATTCATGGGTGTCTCTTGGGTGCTTAATCACTGATTTTGTCTGGACCCGGCGCTGACCAGAGGTTACCACGAGCGGTGCTCGTTTTGCTTTGACAGGTCCTGCTTATGCCCGAACTACCAGAAGTTGACATCGTTAAACAGGGGCTTGCGCCAATTTTAACCGGCGCGCTGATTGAGCGGGTGATCCTGAACCGGAATGGTTTGCGCCTTCCCTTTGCCGCCAACTTCGCCCAGAGACTTTCGGGGCAGAAAGTCATCCATGTGGGGCGACGGGCCAAATATCTGCTGTTCACGCTTTCCTCCAGCGAGGTGCTTTTGTCACATCTGGGCATGACCGGCAATTTCCGCTTTGCTCAACCCGATCCGCAAACGGGCGAAATCAAAACCGGGTTTCAAAAGCATGATCATGTGATCTTTGAACTGTCCGGCACCGATGCTCCTGCACCCTTTTTGGTCTATTCGGACCCGCGCCGTTTTGGTTTTATGGAACTGGTCGAGGATATCGAGACCTGCAAATTTCTTGTCGGCCTTGGTCCCGAGCCGCTGGGCAATGCACTCACTGCTGCCTCGCTTGCCGAGCAGTTGCACCGGCGCAAGGCACCGATCAAAGCAACCCTGCTCGACCAGCGCGTGATTGCCGGTCTGGGCAACATATATGTGTGCGAAGCCCTGCACCGGGCAGCAATTGACCCGCGCACAAGAAGCTGCGATCTCGCAGCAACGCCCGGCACACCCGGCCCGGCGCTTGAAAGTCTGGTTCTCCAAATCCGTCTTGTCCTGAACGAGGCGCTGCAGGCGGGGGGCTCCACTTTGAAGGATTTCCGCAAAGTCGACGGGGGCGGTGGCTATTTTCAGCATCGCTTTTTCGTCTATGACCGCGAGGGGGAGCCCTGCCTGAATGAGAACTGCAAAGGCACGATAACCCGCATCGTGCAATCCGGCCGTTCCAGCTTTTATTGCCCGGAATGCCAGAACACATAACTTGTGCGTCCAGGGCCGCATAATCTCCGCCACACCCCTGATGCTGATTCCCTGTTGACGCTGGCGTGGGTGCTGACTATAACGCGCCAAACTGTGGGCGGGCTTTGTGGCTGCCCGGTTCATCTACGTTCAGATTCGCCCGCCTTTTTTGCGCAACAAGACAACCGGCTGGTGCGAACTGAAAAAGCCTGAGAGGCTGACTATGGCAAACACATCTTCGGCAAAAAAGGCCGTCAGAAAAATCATCGCCCGCACTGCGGTCAACAAATCCCGCCGCTCGCGTATGCGTTCCTATTTACGCAAGGTCGAAGAAGCGATCGTGTCGGGCGACCAGAAAGAAGCCGCTTCCGCTCTTCGGGCCGCCCAGCCTGAAATCCAGCGCGCGGCCACGCGTGGCATCCTGCACCGCAACGCTGCTTCGCGCAAGGTTTCGCGCCTGGCCCGCCGCGTTAAGGCAATGTCTGCCTGACGGGGTCACAGACCTTGCTCCTTCCCGTAGGGCAAGTGCTTTGTCGCAGCTTGCACCGGTTTGAACTAGTTCAGGCTCTCCCATAATGCGGGGGGGCTTGTTTCATTTTGGCATCCTATTTGTCATCCTGTGACGCACCAGGCCGGTATTCGCCTGGAAACTGGCATAACCGAGAATATCCAGAGCCGTTCAGAGTAACAAAAACTTGTGCCGGAACTTTTTTTCAGGTCCGCAAAGCGTGGCCAATTCCGCCCCTCAGCAGAATCGTCATTGAGTCTCAGCATCTTAAATAATACGCCCTTGGCGGGGCTGTTGAAGGACTCTGTCCTGTCAAAAGAGTCAAGCCCTCTTTTGCGCCAAAAGCATATTGAATCAAAATTTTTCACTGTCTAAGATGGCTCCAGTCAGGCAAGTAAAGTGGCATGCTGGCCTTGGGTAGTCCGGGTCAGAACAAACAAGCAGACAGTGAAACCGGTTCAGTGCGGCAAAGATTTTGGCGATATCGGAGTTCTGTGAAACAGCGTGACGGTACGGGACTTGAGCAACACTGTTGGTTGTGGCAGTCTTGGGGTAATTGTGGGGCGTATTTTTTAGCCGTTTCGGGCTAAATTCAGTGTTTTATTTGCGTGGTTTCTGCGAATACTGTTTCGCAGTGGGGTGTTGTTTTGCGCCTTTTTAGGCGAGGTGCCGGCATGGCGCAGAGATGCGTCGAGAGGGAACCGTTAAATCGGGGCTTGAAGATGAATCCAGTCAATCTTGCGACACAGCGCCGGGCCGATGTGCCGGACAGTGACGCACTAAACATCAGCGGGGACCAGGCGGCGGGCTCTGGTCAAAAATGGGGTCAAAAGAACATGGAACAGATTTGGGTGCGGGTGCGCGCACGTTTGCGTGCCGCGATGGGTGAGGATGTTTTCACCAGCTGGTTTGCGCGCCTTGAGCTCGAAGAAATCGTCGATGACCTGGCCCATCTTTCGGTTCCCACACGTTTCTTGTGTTCCTGGGTACAGTCCCATTATGCCTCACCCATTCTTGAAGCGTTCAGCGCGGAAAATGCAAAGATAAAACGCCTGCATTTTACCGTTCGGGTCAACGGCCAGGCCCGTCCCCGCCTTGTTGCGCAAAGTGAGGCTTCCGCCATCCCTCAGGTGGTTCAGCCTTCGCCCAAGGCCAGTGCGGCGGCAAACCCGCCTTCTGCCGGGCGTGGCAATGTGCTCACAGGCAGCATTGTTGACCCCAAAATGACATTTGACAATTTTGTGCCCGGCATGGCCAACGAAATGGCTCTTGGTGTGGCCCGGCAGGTAGCCAGCGCCGCCGCCAGCAACACAGTTGCCTACAACCCGGTCTATGTTCATTCCAGTGTTGGCCTTGGAAAGTCCCATCTGCTCAATGCCATTGCCTGGGCTGCCGGGGCGGCGAATTCTTCTCTTCAGATAGTCTATCTTACGGCCGACCACTTCATGTATCATTTCATTACCG